>JBGAFY010000054.1:0-8110 GCA_044226975.1 Rhabdochlamydiaceae bacterium | reverse complement strand
TTGCTCCAACCACAAAGTGGTCAGCGAAGATGTAGTCATAACCGAGCAAAGCGCCGCCTGTTGCAGCTGCAAAGCCCACTTTATCTTTTTTGCTTTCTTGACTGAGCCAGTCTCCATATGCATCGAACCAGACGTGGTTGTGTTTCGTTTGCAAAACACATGCTCTTTGGTTGATTTGCTCTAATCGAGTACCTACAGAGCTGCGCACGCGGAACGTGTTGTTTTGTTGCGCTAATGCTAAATCAGTATATACCGCCGGCTGGAGTTGATCGATCCATTCAGCAGCTGTCGCAGCATCTGGGGCCATACGCAAAACGCTTAATACATTAGCGAAATCTCCTGTTGCAGTGCTCGTGAGTTGGTCGAGACAAACTGCTACTCTCCCGGCATTGCCTCTTGTTACTATAGAGGTGAAAGGCAGTAATGCTAATACGAGGTCAATCTCGTTTGGTAGATACACAACGCTGAAGGCAATTAAAGGCATGGAGTTTGTAACGTTGGAGAATGTCCCATTTACGTTACCAGTAAGCGTTCTGACAATAGGATAAACTGAACCGGCTGCATACGTACCTGCATTGACGAGAAGTTGTAATGTAGATCCAGGAGATATGTTCACGTCACCTCCGGTAAGGAGCATTAAACTTGCAGCTGGCGGAGAAACTTCGATAGAGAGCGTAGAACCTGGATTAAAACTTTGCGTGGTCGTGAATGTCAATGTCCCTACAGAATTACCAGGTTCAATCGTTCCTAAAATCACCCCGCTACCGCCGACTGTTCCTGTTCCTTTCAACGTTGCTCCTGCACCCAATTGTAAGATGATAGAATTCGCTGTAGAACCGTTGACTACAAGTGTTCCCCCATTGATAATTGTTTGGCCAGTGTATGTATTAGATCCTGTTAAAATGACTGTACCACTGTTTTGCTTGGTCAAAGTCCCGGGGCCTGTCATCGTACCTGCATAGGTCCCGGTTGTCGTTTGATCAAATCTGACATCAGTATTGTTTAAGATATTTCCTTGAATTCCTGTTGTATCTCCTTGTAGAACACCTGCTGATACTATCGTTCCGCCAGAATAAGAATTAGGCCCTGTCAATATGAATGTTCCTGCCCCTTGTTTTGTCAGCACTCCGTTTCCAGAGATTGCCCCAGTAAATGATGTCGTTGCGGCATCTCCTGTAGTCAGTGTTCCACTTCCTAACAAGACATTTCCACTTCCTGAGAGGTTCAAAATGGTCTGTGAGAAGCTGTTGAGATCGAGGTTCCCATTGACAACATGCGCAGAGGTTGCTGACAGAGCATTGGCTGCTGTCGTTTGAATTGTACCGGTGCTAACTGTAGTTGTTCCAGAATATGTTTTTGTTCCTGATCCACCGAGTTGGAACACTGCAGACCCAATTTTAGTGAGCCCACCAGTACCTGACATGGCACCTGTGAACGCAGTAGCCGTATTATCATTTCCAGTTGTCAATACGCCGCTTCCAAAGCTAACAGTTCCCGCACCTGCCAAGCTTCCAATACTTTGTGAAAAATTGTTAAGATCGAGTGTAGCAGAGGCTCCGAGAGAAAATGCGGAACTAGATGAGAATGCATTTACAGCTCCTGCTTGCAAGGTATTTGCAGCGACGCTTGATAATATTGTTGCACCTGAGTATGTAGTTGTCCCTGAAAGAGTCAAAGTGCCGCTAGCCGTTTTAGATATACCACCGGTTCCTGTGATCGTACCAGAATATGTCGTAGAAGCAGTGCCTCCCAATGTTAGAGATGCAGACCCCATTGTTACCGAACCAGAGCCAGCAAGACTGCCAATAGTTGACGAAAAATTGTTTAAGTCTAAAACGCTATTAACAATAAAATTGGAAGCATT
This sequence comes from Rhabdochlamydiaceae bacterium, assembly GCA_044226975.1. GTDB lineage: Bacteria > Chlamydiota > Chlamydiia > Chlamydiales > Rhabdochlamydiaceae > JBGAFT01. The sequence goes on along the minus strand of JBGAFY010000054.1, from coordinate 6,246 downwards.
TGCTAATGCTGTAAGTGAGCCGGCTTGCAGAGTGCCAGCAGTGATCGTTGTAGATCCTACATAGGAGCTAGTTCCGGATAATGTAAATATTCCGGCTCCTTGCTTAGTTAACCCTCCTGCACCTGCGCTAAACGTTCCTGAAAAGGTTGATGAACTGCCATCACCACCTGTAGTCAATACGACGTTCCCTACATCTACAGTTCCATTCCCTGTCAAACTTCCTATAACTTGAGGGAAGTTAAGTCCGAGGTCCAAAATTCCAAGGACATTATGTTGCGAATTTGGTGAAAAAGTATTGTTTGCTTGAGCCTGTAGAGTACTGGGTGCGTTGATCGTAGTTAATCCGCTATAAGTATCTGTTCCAAAAAATTGCAGAAGCCCAGCACCAGATACATTCACTACACCAGGCCCAGAAATGTTGGCTCTACAAGGACCTGGAGCAATATTAAGATCAAAATTAAGAGTAGAGTTATTTGTAACACTAACTGGAGGAACTGTAGCTTCCTGTAAGGATAGGCCAGAAAACGTGACGGCGCCAGCTGAGATAAGGAAATTAGGCGTGTGTTGTCCTGCTAAAGCAGTCGGAGATGATCTCATAATAAGTAAGCCAGGGCCTAACTTATTCACCGTGGTGCCGGTGGTACTATCTCCTGATATGAAATTGATAAAGTCTATCGTGGATCCAGTGCCTACAGTAAATGGAATCGTAGTTCCGCTGTTCAATGGAACAAATATAAATTGTGTTTGTGTTCCAAGGTTTGCATCTACGGTATATGAGGATGTGATTGCCAATCCAGTGGAACCACCACCTGTCAATGAATATGCAGCAACTCCACCAACATTTTGAAAACGTAAACTAGTTGCGCTGCTAAAGCCAGGAACGAGGTTGTCATTGCCGTTTTGATTAGGTGCCCCTGAAGGAAAAATGAGATCGTCGCCGTTAATTGGCACGGCTGCGGGACTCCAGTTCGTATTAACATTCCACACATTATTGGTAGCTCCTGTCCACGTTTTAGTAACCGTGAAAGCCCCGGTGTTCGCTATAGTGAAGAGGATTGTTGATGTAATCAGACTTTTCTTTGAAAAATACATATTGGCCTTAATGTTCACGGGTTTTGTTCAAAATTTTCATGCCGTTTTTGCAATGGTATTTTCTAGTTCTGTTTGGATTTTTTTCTTTTTCAAGGGTATTTTTTCTGGCAGCTTCAATAAACCACGATATAGGCTTAAATATTTCTCTGCTGATGCCAGCCAGCTATAGTCTGCAGACGTTCCATTTTTGATCAGCTTTCGCCAAAGAAGCGGATTTTTTGTCCAGTAAACGAGTGCTCTTTGCAAGGCCCAATCCACCCCGTTCTTATCAGGAAAGTCAAATGTGAAGCCATTACGCTTGTCTTCAGGCACATTGACATTTTCAACATCAAATACCGTATCGACAAGTCCTCCTGTTTTTCGCACAAGAGGAACAGTTCCATAACGCAAGGAAATCATTTGTGTAAGACCACAAGGCTCAAACAGCGAAGGGATGACCAACATGTCGGCTGCAGCATAAATTTGATGGGCGAGAGCTTCATCTTGATCGAGGCAAATAGCTACAAGACCGCTTTTCTCATAAATATTTTTTAAGTTGAGAAAATCGCGCTCTAATTCTGGAGATGCGTGTGAACCTAATAACACAAACTGCCCCCCCAGATTTAATGTTTTCTCGATTGCATAAGCAATCAAATGGGGGCCTTTTTGCGGAGCAAGCCTTGTCACTGCAGCACAGAGGGGGATATCGCTTTCTTTCAGTCTTAAATGAGTACGTAGCTGTTTTTTGTTTTCTTTTTTTGCTGCCACGATTGCAGAGACTTTTACATCATTAACCGGTGCATCCGTAGAATAATGTGCAATCAAATGGGGGTCTGTTGCGGGGTTCCAGTAATTGATATCGATCCCGTTTAGGATTCCATGGATCTTTTTCTGATTTTTAATGAGGACGTCTTGAAGGCCATGACCGCCTTCAAGGGTCATTATTTCTTTTTCATATGTAGGAGAGACCGTGGTGATTGCATCGGAGAAAACGATCCCTCCTTTTAGCAGGTTGATTTCTACTAAATTCGTTGGATCTTGCATTTTCTCAGGCGTTAAATAAGGATCGCCCTTGAGCCCTGTCCTATATAGATGAATAGGACTACATTTTCCTTGATGTTGCAAATTATGGATGGTGAATACAACGGCGCCTATCTCAAGGCCAAGAGGAATATACATGTCTTTATATAATGGGGCAGCTAACGCTGTAGGCCAGTCGTGCAGATGGAGGATGTCAGGGCGTTGTCCAGATTTATAAAGAAATTCCATTGCAGTTCGTGAAAAGTACGTGAACCGCTCAACATCGTCCTTTTCTCCATATACCCGTCCACGACTGAAATAATATGCTGGATGGTGAGGTTCGATCAAAAAAACTTTTAACCCATCGATTTCTGCTGACCAAACCGTGTTGTGGAATTTGTAGGCGCCTTCATAGGACACAAGTTCGCGGAAATACACCTTCAAATTTTTCAACTGGTCATAGTGGATGCAATCATATTTAGGAAGTATGATGTCTACTTGGTGTCCACAGCGCACGAGTTCTTTACATAGTCCGTGTACGACATCACCGAGCCCCCCGACTTTGGCAGAAGGAGCAATTTCAGAAGATAGATGAACAATGTGCATATCAAGGGTGTTAAATATATTCTATATATTCATATAAATTTTTTAAAATACAAGAAGAAACTCTCCCTTTTTCTCTGTGCTCTCTGCGCCTCTATCTTCCCTCTGTGCTGATGGAATTTTCTTATTTTGCCCTGACGAGTTTGTTTGCCAATGTAATAACTTGTTATATGTTTTTCGACTAAAGAGAGGTGTTCTGTCTTGTAAATTCTTGTTGTTCTGATTCTGCTTCTTGCCAAAAAATCAAGAGAGCTTTAGCATGGTTAATCTTACTTACGGTGGGGCGTCGCCAAGTGGTAAGGCAGCGGTTTTTGGTACCGCCATTCGGAGGTTCGAATCCTTCCGCCCCAAATTTAAAAAAGATCTTTCATGCACGCAGACAATCATTTTCTGCTTTTAGCCGGTACTTCGCATCCTGAGCTGGCCAGTCAGATTGCCGATTGCTTGCATGTAAGACTTGGTGAAGTTCGCATTGAGACATTTCCAGATGGTGAGATAGGCGTTCATATAAAAGAGAACGTCCGTGGTCGGGATGTATTCGTCCTCCAAACGATCGCACGACATCCCAATCTCTATCTCATGGAATTGTTGATTTTGATCGATGCTTTGAAGCGCGCCTCTGCGCGTTCTATTGTGGCAGTGCTCCCATATTTTGGGTATGCACGCCAAGATAGGCGGGGAATGGGTAGAGAGCCCATCACTGCAAAACTCGTCGCGGACCTTCTCGAAAGAGCAGGTGCAACACGTGTTTTAACGATGGACCTGCATACAGAGCAGATCCAGGGATTTTTCGATATTCCAGTCGATAATCTTTATGCAAGGCCTCTTCTAGGCGATGCTGTCTCGAAAAGCGGCATGAACAACCTCGTCGTGGTAAGCCCCGACGTCGGAAGTATCAAGCTCGCTCGGGCATTTGCACACATGCTCGGTGTAGATATTGCAATCGTTGATAAGCGTCGTATCAGTGCTGAACAGGTCGAGATGAATGCAATCATTGGAGATGTAAAGGGCAAAGATGTTCTTCTTCTTGATGATATGTGCTCGACAGGCGGGACATTGAAGGCCGCATCCTTGGCTTGCAAACGCGCCGGCGCTCGCCGGATTTGCGCTGCTGTAACTCATGGGCTGTTGGTTGGAAATGAATTAGAAGATAGTGCGATTGAAAAGATGTGGATGTGCAATACAGTTCCTATGAGTTATGCTTTGTCTTCTCCGAAGATCGAAGTTGTCTCTGTCGCTAATCTGTTTGCCAAAGCGATCGACTCTATTGTCGGCGCTAAGTCAATCTCCTCTCTTTACGATCGCCCAATTTAGAGGCTGTCTCTAAGGCAGTAGTTAAGATTGTTTGTCAAAATGGCATAACATCTTTAACACTGCTAAGAACATATATAGTAAATTCCATTTTTGAAAGAAGTCTTCTCATAAGGAGAAACCATGAAACTGACTGTTTCCAGTCGTGTAAGCGAGAAAAAAAGCGATGTACTTAAAATTCGCCGTGAGGGAGATATCCCAGCGATTCTTTACGCTCCAGGACGCCCTGCTGAAAAAGTGGTAGTAAAAGGCGAGGAGTTCCAAACGGCTCTGCGCCAAATGAAGCCAGGCCAGCTCTCAACAACTGTATTTACGTTGAACATGGGAAAAGCTGAAAGAAAAGTCGTCGTTAAAGATATCCAGTACCATGTAACAAATTACAAGGTTGCCCATCTTGATTTTGTAGAACTACAAGATAAAGTTCCCGTCAAAGTGAAAGTTCCTATTTCTTTTCTGGGCGTAGCTGAATGTATTGGGGTCAAACTCGGCGGATTTTTACGCCAAGTCGTCCGCACCGTATTGGTTGAGTGTCTTCCTAAGGATCTTCCAAAGGAATTTTTTATCGATGTGCGCGACCTAGAACTTTTTGACTCAAGACGATTGAAGGATCTTGATCTCCCAAAAGGAGTTAAGATGCACGCTTCTCCAGAAGAAGTGGTTGTAATTGTTTCAAAACGATAACTGAAGCCACGTAGATGAGCGCTAAGCGAAAGCTAATTGTTGGACTTGGAAATCCTGGAGCTGGGTACACAATGACCCGTCATAATGCTGGATTTCTTGTTCTAGATGAGCTGGCCTCTGTCTTGCGCACAGAGTTCCACGCAGCCAAGTATGTCAATGGACAAATGGCAAAAGCGAGGACTGAAGATGAAGAGATAGTGCTGCTTAAGCCGCTCACCTTTATGAACAGCAGCGGTGAAGCTGTTAGAAGATGTATGGAAGAGCTCGCAATATCTGCCGCTAGTATTTTCGTCATCGTCGATGACGTTTATCTTCCTTTTGGGTCTCTTCGTTTAAGGGACCAAGGATCCAGTGGCGGGCATAATGGATTAAAGAGCATTGAAGCACATCTGAATATGCAAAGTTATTGTCGTTTGAAAATTGGCGTAGGCAATGAAGCCTTGGCGGAAGCCGAGCTCGCAGACTTTGTCCTTGCGCCGTTTACCGCAGAAGAAAAAAAAGTTCTCCCTTCGTTGCAAAAAATCTGCGCGGAGGTCTCGGTAGCATGGGCGCTAGGCGGCATACAAGCTGCGCGTCAAAAGTTAGAATTATTAAGGTTTAAGGAGTAATGCATGGCTAAACAAAAACAGCACTTATACGAGGGTATGTATATCCTCAGTGCTACGCTCAGTGATGAAGCGCGACAAAAAGCGCTGGAAAAAATCCTCAGCGGAGTTACAGATCGCGGTGGCGAAGTTCACAAGCTCTTCGAGCAAGGGCGCCGCAAGCTCGCCTATGAAATCAATAGCAGGAGAGAAGGTTTTTACTACGTCCTGTATTTTAGCGTCCCTTCTACGAGTATGGTCGAGATATGGCGTGACTACCACTTGAACGAGGACTTGATCCGCTATCTCACATTGAGAGCAGAGACTGTCCCTGAAAAGTTGGAATATAAATCGATAGAACAGCAGTGAGGCACATATGGCATTCAAAAGGTCAGTAACAGAAGGGATGTTTAGCAAAAAACGCAAACAATGCCCGTTTACCGCTGCAGGCATCCGCAACATCGATTTCAAAGATATTGCGACGCTTAGCCAATTTATCACAGAAAGAGGGAAGATTCTTCCACGACGCATTACAGGCGTTTCTTTTTACCACCAAAAACAACTCGCTCTCGCTATCAAGCGAGCACGACACATGGCGCTTTTGCCTTTTGTCGCAGAAGAGTAATTGCTGAAGGAATTCCTAATGAAAAATCAATTGTTGCTCATTGAAGACGTTGAAGACGTAGGCCGTAGTGGCGATGTTGTCTCAGTAAAGCCGGGATATGCGCGCAACTTTTTGCTTCCAAAGAAAAAAGCAGTTGTTGCCGATAAACATACTTTGACTTGGCAAGCAAAGCTTAAGGAAGAGAGATCAAAACGCGCTGAAGTTGATAGAAAAGAAGCGGAAGCTCTTTCTGAAAGCATCAACGGAATGGTCCATACTATTGTTGTCAAAGTCGATCCAGAAGGCCATATGTACGGTTCTGTCACCGCGACTGACATCGTAAAGCTTTTTGCTGATCAAGGAATCGAAATC
>JBGAFY010000053.1:0-10295 GCA_044226975.1 Rhabdochlamydiaceae bacterium | reverse complement strand
TGGAAATAATGTGTCAAAGAAAAAAATGGAGATGACGGCCCCCATTACTAACGAGCTCAGCGAAAAAATGGCAATGACGGCTCCTGTCATGCAAGAAGAACACATTGACAAGTGGAAAGTCAGTTTTGTCATGCCCGCCAAATACTCTCTTGAAACGCTTCCTAAACCTAATTCTAAAGAAGTGACTTTAATTCCAGTGCCTGCTAAGCGTTTTGCTGTTATTACATTTTCTGGTTTGGCAGATGATGCTAGTATCAAACAACACACACAAGAACTTGAAGCTTACATTTTTGCCGAAAATCTCAAGATGATTGGAAAGCCTATTCTAGCCTTTTACAATCCGCCTTGGACAGTACCTTTTTTGCGTAGAAATGAGGTCATGATAGAAGTCGAATAGACATTAGCTAGATCAATTTGTGATTTTGAATAGAGTGAATTGGGATCATGAGGAGCCGAAGAAGCAGGAACCCACCGAAGTAAAGTCAGTTAGTTTCTAACTGACCGCCGTAGGAATCCTCTCCCTTTAAGGAAAGGAGGATGTCAAAAATCTTTGAGACCGGTCCCTGTTTCATCTCCCCTTCAAGCATTTATCTCTATAAAAAAAATCAGCGATTCTAAAAATTGAGAATATGAACATCCGCCATTTACTTATAGCCTGCTCGCTTTCTACGATCGCCGCTTCTTTGCATGCTAATGATTACTGCTTTGTCAGTCCTGACTATTGGATCTATGGACAGGCCCAAGCACGATTCGTCGCACCAGCCAAAGTGACGACCAATCCTGTAAAAGGGTCCCATTTAAGTTACCGCGACGCTCAAGGTTCTCTTTATTATACCCCTCTTTTACGCTCAAAAGACTCACTCACGGTCGAATTAGGGTATTCTTTGATCGATATCGATTGGAACCGCAACCCCCGATTCAAACAAGACCTCAACCAGCTGTTTCTCGCTTCCCTTGCTTATGTCACAACCGCCTGGGAGCGTTGGCGTTGGATCTTACGCGGAGGGCTCACAGTTGATGGACAAACCTTTGATCTCGGCAAAGATTCAGTATATTTTGGGTTTGGCTGGGGTCGATGGGCGATGAATGCACGCACGGGACTTCATATTGGCGCCTTTGGGTTTACAGGAATGAAACACTGGATGGCGCTACCCATTTTTGGCTTTGATTGGCGATCGGAACATTGGCTCTTGGTTGGAATTTTTCCCCTCGAGATCTCCACGACGTATTTTTTCACCCAGCATTGGGGATTAAAGTTAGAATATAGTTCTTTTGGCGGACCGTACAAATACCCTTATCGCATCCATAAAGGGATTGGAGATTTTCACGGGGGTACTTATGAGGTGTTTTCAACAGGACTAGATTTAACTTTAGAATATCGCTGGACAGACAAGATTAAATTGCGGATTGGGGGCGGTTATAATTTTGGCGGTTGGATCGATATCCAGGACCGCCATGATCATCGAAGCAAGGAGTTCCACTTCGATCCCGCCTTCATGGGACAATTGTGCTTAATGGATGCTATTAATTTTTCAGCTTAAATGAGTCAGCAAACAGAGCAAAGCTACCCTCGTAAAAATGCTGCATCTCACATTCCATCGCCATCAGATAAAGGCTATTTTAATCATCAAGGCACGGCCTTTAAAATAGACACTGCCTGATCGGATGAGGAACTCGAGCGCTTCACGTCCTTCAACAAGGCGCAGGGTCTGCAAATAATAACTGGTTGCCGATGGTGGTTAAGATACCGTTGAGAAATTGCTCTAAGCTCATTTGCGCTAAGCTCTCTCATCGACAAAATCTGGATATTGAGCAATCAACAACATGAAGACCTTCTTTTGGTCCGCAGAAGAAATATAGGCATCGTAGCTTAAAGAGTAGCCCCCTTCTTCCATTCGAAATTGCTCAGACACATGCTCTGGGTAATCAGGGAAGCTCATTGAACACTTACCTGCGATAGAGTGGAATTCCTTCCATACAGCGTCTTGCACTGACTGCTTTTGTGACGGCTGTTTTTTTGCCTGTTCAGCGTTTAGGCCAAGAGTATGTGGTATGCTCAACAGGGCCACAGCTCCAAAAATCCATCCTTTCAAACTCCCTCTCATTCCCCCTAACATACCCCCTCCCCGATTATAATTTTTTTAGATTCCGCTATTCGCTGTTCCTAAATTTGCAAGACTTCCGATGATCCACATGATGAAAAAAATCAGCATGAAAGGAAGGATCACATTCAAGAGGGCCTTCCATATAGAAAAGCCCTGAACTTCGCCAAGAGATTTAAGTAGTAATACGATTGACCAAATTGCCACGACCGATTGCACTGTGAACACCACAACTGCAAGAATTTTTTCCCCTGGAGTAATGACTATCTCGCTGGGGAAAGAGCCATGGAACATCATGGGACCAAACCCAATCAGCATCAATGCCCATAAAACCACATTGGCAATACTCGTCACGTTCGACCATGCAAGAGCTGCACGTACTTGAGGAAACTTCGCTTTACCGCCGATCCAGCTTCCACACCATGTTAAAATCCAGCCCATCACAAAAAACGAAAGCCATCCCAAAGGGGCAGCAAATACCAAAGCTAGAATGATGATAGCAACCATCGACAGGGAATTTCCTAAAGACATGTTTTGAGCTGTCTGTAAGAGCATGACGAAACCATAAAACCATGACAAGGCCCAAAGGCCGTAACACGGATTACGATCGACAATCGCTCGGATCGTCGCTTTTGGACGAACCCACATCGTCAGCCAAGGATTTTTGCCACGCATTCTAAACCTCATTTCTTAATTTAAGATTAGTAATAAAAATTTAAATTATCAAGCAAATAATAATTATAATTACAAACTAACTATAATTAACATTTTATATAAATAGCGGTGATTGTTTGAATTTATTTTTTGAATGCTTTGAGATATGAAAAAAAGAGACTGTCGAAGACAGTCTCTAAGATTAGATCGATGCTATTTTACTCTGTCTGTGGGCCGTCTTCATCATCATCTTCTGGGCTCATGTTATCTTCGAGATCATCCTCATCATAGCCATAATTATCTTCTCTATGATGATCTCCTCTTCATCAGGATCAGATGGCGTAATTGCTTGTGTTGGTGAATTAGGCTGTGTTGGCGATGTAGGGAGTCTTATACGCCTGCGAAACAGACTTATCTTGAGCTTGTTGCATGTCCTCTTCGTGTTTCTGAGATTCCTCTTCTTGCTGTTGAGCTTGCACCGCTCGATGATTATATGTCTGTTGCTGGCAACAACGCCCCCAAGCCAAAGCGATCATTGTAATTGTAAGGCCTATCTTCTTCATATATCCTCCCTCCTCCTTAAAATATCCTATAGATATCACAATTATTGGGATTTCTGTCATTTCCATTTTTCAAAATCCCACAAATAGTTTAAACAACTGCAATTTAATTATTTAATTAATATTAATAACAATTTTAATAAAATTAATATTAATAAGTGTAAAATGAAATTAAGAAATCAAATTAACAGGGGGATGTTATGGCTGAAAAAAGCAGAAAAACAAGCAAAAAGAAAAAGGCTCCTCCTAAATCAACTCATAAACGTGTAAAAACACGAATGAAACTAACTTTAAGCTCTGAGCTCCAAAGAATTAAAGATCTAGAACGGATGATCAATATGGAACTTGGAACTTACCTTGTCTTAATTGAAGAGGGAAGTCCTCAGCAAATCGCTTTTGCGAAGCAAAAAACACGCAGCTCGCTGCTCAAATACGGACCTGACATGTTTGTGATAGCGCAACAAGTCGGAGGTGTGTTCCCCACGTTTGTCGAAGATTTTCTCACCAGCATTGATGACGTTGTCCATGCTACAGGCTGGGTTGACCAAGCACTAATCACAACCTGCTTTCATGCGACAGAAAGACTGGATAATGCTTTAGAAGAAAGTTTCTAAATGAAAAAGGCACGCTACTTTAAGAGCAGCGTGCCTTTTTAGTTACAAAACTCGGTTATTAAGGAGCGAAAGTCGTATTTACAACGTCTAAGACTACAGGCTTCTGACCTGTTGTAAATGAACGATTTGCACTTGCTTCCCAATGAACTTTGCTATCTGGATATTCCTTAACAATTTTGAACTCGATCTTTTCACTAGCCTTTTCACTAGTAATTTCACATGCCCACAGATCTTGACCTAGAGAAATTAGAGGCATTTATCCTGCTATCCCAAGTTAATGGGAGCATCAGCTTGCCATTATCTTGAGCATCTGCTTTGAATTTGATAATGAGCGGTTCTTTTTGAACTTCTTGCTTTCCTTCAGATGGAAGTTCTGATCCCTCGATTTGTGGAATGCATGCCTGAATAGCATCACCAGTGAATGTGCGGTTTTCCCCTTTTTCCCATACAACTGTTCCATTTGGCGTAACTTTCACAAGTTTCGCTTTAGCTTGTGAGATGTCCATATCTGTTGCTAGGGCCCATAGATTCCCGGAGATATGGGTAAGAGCAATACCTTTGTCCCAACTCAAGCCAGAACACCCTTCTCAACGCATTTGAAGAACGCTGCCTGGTTCAACATTACAATGCACAAAAACAAGAGAATTTGAATTAGCTTTTCGATTGCCAGAAGAAAGTGAGAATTCGACTGGGCTGCTATTATTATTTCGCGCTTTCAGGTATAAATCGATTAACAATGTCATCTTTCATTGTTTGATTTTAGTTCATTACCGTGAATTAAAAAAGTTGCACTGTCACCTCTGACTTTCTCAATATCAAAATCGATTCCCCCCCAAGAGAGAACCAAGTTATTCTCATGAAAGATATGCATCTTCATTAGTAACTTGAGAGCTAGAAAAATAAACCTGCGGATTTTTCTCATCTAAATTACCATGCGCATTGAAACTTGGTAAAGTTACATAACTTAAAACAATTGCTTTATCAATAAGAATATTAAAATTTTCCTCTAGGGTTCGTACACCATCTGAGGTAACCCCATCAGTGTATAGTATCCATAAATTGTGGTCTTTTACATGTGAAGCATCAAACTTTAATTCGGCTCTACTGCCACCAAAGCTTAGTTTTTCTTGTCTGCTATAATTTGTGTAAGATCTTTTATCGTTTTAATAGACACTTTTTCATTATTGTTATTATCAGATTTACCACTAGCTAGTACAGTCCTCGAGTACACGTGTTCAGAATCAGAAAATTCAAATCCAAATCCTCCCTGAGTACACATAGCATCAAACAATTTCTTAAAATCTTTGTCCTGTGAGCTTCTATTTTTTAGGCTACCGTGATGCTCAGATATAATACTTTCGTCACACTTATCATAAGTTGTATTTTCAAAACTGTTAAATGGTAGTAGTTGTTGATAGTCTTCTGATTAAATTTTCTTGGACTTGATTTGACATATGTTTAACCTTGTATATTTAATTTAAAACTTACATATATGACATCACAGTCACGATTTAAAAATGAAAAAAATAGCTTTAAAACAAAAAAAAAACTACACATCTTGCATATTATGTAATAATACAATCTATTTTTTAATTGAAAACATTTCTTACCAAGTCGCTTATTTCAAATAATTTTCTGTTAATTATGCGCTTAAATATAAACTAATTATTATTAAAACATAAATAAAAATTTTATGTACATTTTTTTTAAAGTTATTAAGAGCAGCTTACCTTTTTGATACGTTTGAAAATATTATTTTGACAAAGTCGAAGAATCTCTTAAATACATAAAAGGTCTAACAAGAACCAAAGGTGAAGCTGAAATACTCCTGATAGATCAGTGAATCTAAAGCATACCCTGTCCTTAAGAACCGCTCTGGCATTGCTCTTTGACTAGCTAAGAATAAATTCTCTGCCATTTCTCCAGCTAATGCTTTAAGTAACGGTTTAGGAATATTGCCAAAGCTTGGCCGATGGACAGCATCTGCGAGTTCTCTTGCGAAGTCTTTTTGTCTTACAGGATTAGGTGCCGTACAATTAACTGCACCGTCTAATTCAGGATTAAAGAGAATATGGTATAGCGCGCCTAATAAATCATCGAGGGCTATCCAAGGAATGAACTGTTCGCCATTGCCTAACTTGCCTCCCAACCCCCATTTGTAAGCAGGGAACATTTTCTTCAACATCCCCCCTGTAGGAGAAAGGACTGCACCAAAGCGCGGATGGACAACTCGAGTACCGCGGCTTCCAACGGTCTCAGTAGCATCTTCCCAACGTTTGCAGACATCCGCTAAAAAACCTTGTCCATTTGAAGAACTCTCAGAAAGGACTTCGTCTCCTCGATCACCATAGTATCCTACAGCAGAAGCAGAAATTAAAGTTTTGGGAGGATTTTTTAAACGCGTCAATACTTGAGATAAAAGCCAGGTATCTCGACATCGACTTTGAAAGATTTTCTCCTTCTTCTTAGCTGTCCAATGCATGCTTGCTATCGTTTCACCGGCAAGATGGATGGTTACATCGAATCCTTCGAAATCTTCGTTGCGGACATCTCCTGTTTCAGGGTTCCAAAAGATCACCCCTTCAGCAGCACCTGAACTTTGTGCACGGCGAAGACGTGTGACGGAATGTCCTCCTAATTGCAAAAACAGCATCAAATGCGCACCTATGAACCCACTGGAGCCGCTCATGAGAATTCTCAAAGGCTGTCGTGGATAGGCTGCGTACGTGCGCAAATATGCTGTAAGGACATGCTCACGATAGCGGAAATAGCGTATAAGCTCTCTCTCAATCGTTTTATTTAAGAAAGGGACAGGAAGGCAGTATTCGATCTCATCCAGAAGTTTACAACGGTTTTCACCGATGGCTACAAATTTATGAGTGTGTTTCCAATTGCGGAAAGGCCCTGACACTTGTTCATCGATAAAATGATCATTCTGCATAAAACCGGTATGCTGCAAGATCCAGTCTTTAAAAAAAGGTCCTGCGTGAAACCGGATTTTGATGGGACTCCCAATTTATTTGGCTCAGAAGATGCTAGCACTTCAGCATGAGCCCAAGGGGGAATTAACCGTTGGATCGCATGGGGCTGCATGTGCCAGGCAAAGACTTCTTGAAGAGAAGAAGGAAGCTCGTAGCTCCAAACAAAGCGTTGCTGATTCATCCTGTTTTCTGTGCCCACTCGTGATAGAGTTTCAAAGCCCGATCTTTAGCTTCCGCGTGTTCGACAATTGGATGGGGGTAGTCCTTACCTAATGAAACGCCCGCTTTTTGCAATACATCACCAGGTGCTTTCCAAGGCTTATGGATCCATTCTCTTGGCATTTTGCTGAGTTCAGGCACAAATTCACGCACATAATCTCCATCGGCGTCAAATTTTTCTCCCTGTAAGATCGGATTAAAGACCCTGGAGCAAGGAGGAACATCAGCGCCGCAACCTGCAATCCATTGCCAGCCAAGGGTATTGCTTGCAAGATCGGCATCTACAAGAGTATCCCAGAACCATTTAGCCCCTTCTTGCCAAGGGATCATCAAGTCTTTGACAAGGAAAGATCCTACGATCATCCGCACCCTATTATGCATCCAGCCAGTTTTCCAAAGCTGCCGCATCCCAGCATCGACAATCGGATAGCCTGTCATCCCCTTTTGCCAAACTGTGAGCAGTTTCGCATTGCGCTTCCAGGGAAAATCCTCGAATTTCTCTCTAAGGGCATGTTCTGGAGTTTTTGGGAAAGCGAACAGCAAATTATACGCAAATTCCCTCCAGCCTAACTCTTTTAAAAACACGTCTCGTCCTATACTATGCGGTTCTTTAGAGACTTTTTCCCAAATTTGAAAGGGAGATATCTCACCAAAGTGAAGGTGGGGAGAAAGTCGTGAGACCCCATCAACGGCTGGGTAATCTCTAAGCGTAGCGTAATCTTTTAATCCATGAGCAATAAAGTGTTCGAGTCTTTGTTTTGCCCCCTTTTCTCCAGGATGCCAATGAAAGCCTTTGTCCCAATGAACTTGAGGCAACAACTTAAGAGCATCTATTCGCTCTGACGAAATAGAAAGAGACTCTCCCTTCATGTTTTTTGGAGCAGGAAATGGTGCGCGTGGAGCAGGTTCTTTTAAGCAAGTCTTCCAAAAAGGGGTAAAGACTTGGTACACTCCCCCTTTGGGATTTACAACTGTTCCTGGAACAAACAAAGTAGATGCATCTGAGACGTGAACGGAGCATCCAAGCTTTTCAAGTTGAGAAAATAGATCTTTGTCCTTCTTTCTCAATGTAGGCTCATAAAGAGCATTGCAATACAGAGCCTGGCAATTATGCTTTTTAACTAAATCAACCAGTATTTTCTCAGTAGGCCCATTCAAGACGTAGAACTTGACCCCTTTCTCAGCAAATTCACTTTCCAAGGCCTTTAAAGAATGGTGAAGCCACCAGCGCGATGCTGCGCCCATTTCCCAATGTGGTCACTTTTGTCCAAGATGTGCAGTGGAATGATCTTTGATGTGCTTTTACGGCCTGGTATAATGCAGGATTACCTGGATTCGGAGATCCTGTCGAATAGGACAAGTGCGCGTGTCAGTTACGAGATTGGGCCGATAGTCCCAGCTCCAATTCTCAAGAAACTATTATTTGCACGAGTGTTTTTTTCCAGAACTGCACCTTTGCCACATTTGGACAATAGTTGCAGCAAGCTTTCCAACGGTAAAGAAGGCTAATGCTCCAAAGACCCTGAAAGACCCACTAAGCTGTAGATTAAACGTGCAGCGCCTGTTGTATTTCCACCACAAAGTCATGCGACTAAGTCAAGTGCGGAAAAAACCCAGCCAGACCCCAGTTTAAAACTCCAACAACCACGAGAATCAACGCGATACATTTTAACGCTTTCATCCGGAACCCCATAAATGATTTACACTTACAAAACTTCATCCTAATTCAATTGGAGTGATTATTAATCACCACAACTAGGCAAGATTTTGATTTGAGATTGCCTCTCCGAAGCACATTCCCAAATAATGCCTGCCATTACGTACATATATTCTTGAAGTTTTTGCAACCCTCAATTTCCGTGAAGAGATTCACAATAATACAGATCCCTTCCACTGGGAAAGACGACCACTGGCTGCATCTTTCTTCCCAGGATGTACTAACTAGCTTTTCAGCATCCATGCGAACGATAGTGTAACTGGATAGACTGACTTCCCCTTTCAAACTTGTAAAGAGTTGCTTGAGGGAAAAGCCGTGGACTCCGGCGTCCCTTACATATATAAATTTTTGACATGGCTATCTCATTTTTGAAAAATTAAATTTATTAACCTATTTACGTTTAACAGGAAAGCAAGTTGGTCTTCTAATTAACTTCAATACGAATATTCTAAAAAATGGAATCAGACGATGCGTGTTAAAAGCTCATGAATTTCTTGAAAAATAACTTTGAATAAATTCCATCAGCACAGAGTGAAGATGGAGACGCAGAGTACACAGAGAAGAAACCATTTTATCGCCGAAGGCGACGAAGTTATTCCATGAACGCGAAAGCGATCGTGGAATTGAATTTACTCTGTGTTCTCTGTTCCTCTATCTTCCTCTCTTCTTCTCTTATTGACTTTTCCCTATCAAAAATGTATGATATGGCATTTTTCAATCCGTTGGCAATCCATTTTATGACAGCCTTTAATGATGAAGATCTTTCAAAACTCGCAAAGCTCTGCCGCATCGAATGCACAGATGAAGAAAAGAAAAAATTTTCTACGGGCATCAAAAAAATTCTCGGCTATGTCGAGATGCTCAAGGAGATCGATACCGAAGGAGTTCCTTCCTGCAGCCACGTGATTGAGACCCTTAACAGTGTCACTCGTGAAGACATCGTAGGCGAGCTCTTGCCAAGAGAAACTTTTTTAGCGAACGCTCCTGCCCATACAGGTGGCATGGTTCGCGTCCCTCCAGTCATCCAGTTCGAGTAGACTATGCCATTAAAAAATACAGGCCACCAGATCCATCAAGACTTCGTAAGCGGCAAGGTCAAGGCCGAAGAGATCGTCTCTCAAGCACTAAAGAACATCACTGCCCAAGACAGCAAGCTTGGAGCCTTTCTCTCTGTCTTTAACGACCGCGCCCTACGCAAGGCAAAAGAACTCGATGCAAAACTTGCCTCTAAGAAAAAACTTGGTAAGCTCGCGGGCATCCCCATCGCCGTCAAAGATAACATCCTCGTAAAAGGCGAGATTGCAACCTGCGGCTCTAGATTCCTCACCAACTTCCGTGCCCCTTATGATGCGCATGTCGTATCTGAGCTCGAAAAAGAAGATGCGCTGATCATCGGCAAAACGAACATGGACGAGTTTGGAATGGGGTCCTCGACTGAGTTCTCTGCG
>JBGAFY010000052.1:0-9914 GCA_044226975.1 Rhabdochlamydiaceae bacterium | reverse complement strand
TCTAATATTCTTTTAAGGAAGCCGTTTATTTTAATCCTCCTGCTCCTGTGCCTATGCGGCTGTGGAGGTGGCAGTCAAAGTAAACAAACGATCGCCATTGACCCTCAATGGTTCGGGTTAGAACTTCCAGGAAAAGAAAATAACCTCGTAGGATTGTGCACAGACCTACTACAAGAAATCTCAAAAGAACAAAGCATGAATTTGGCCATCCTTGAATCGACTGGCAAAGACTTGCTTTTTGTACTGAAGACTAATAAGGCTCAAGGAATCCTCTCTTCGATGCAACCCTATGGTTTTTTGGCCAAAACGTATGATTTTTCAGAACCCATTTTGAAAACGGGCCCAGTATTAGTAGTCCCTTTTTCTTCTTCTGTAAGCTCGGTTGATGACTTGTCTGGAAAAGAAGTAGCCGTCATCTCAGGGGGCATTGGGAGTTTAGTTTTAGAGAAAAACCCTCAGATCATTATCCGAGAATATCCATCAATTCCAGATGCGTTAAACGATCTCGTCATAGGCAATGTCGATGCAGCCTTGATCAATGGGATCCTCGCATATAGTTACTGTCAAGATCTCTACCAAGGGCAGCTAAAGGTCGCCTCCGATCCATTAAACAATGAGGGCCTACGGCTTGTAGTGCTACATGGAGAAAACCAAGCTCTTTTAGAAAGTTTTCAAGATGGCATGCGCGTCTTGAAAAAGAATGGCAAGTATTCTTCTCTAATGGAAAAATGGGGATTCCCATCTCTTGCAAGCGGAATTTAAATTAGACCTCTTGCGTAACTAAGGTTACGCAAGAGGTCTATTCAATGAAAGAGTCTCTACTAGATTGCAGATTTGAATATCCGACACTTATCATGCTCGCTATATTCTGCACGCACTCGTTCTAACTCCCCCTTGTCTACAGGGCATTTTTCTAATCCCCAGATCAAAGTAGCATAGTTATGGATCGCTTCATCTGTAGAAAATTTTCCCATCGCTGCAATGTTATGGAGCGCGTATTCTGCCCATTTTCCTTGATCTACGTACAGAGCTTCAACTTTTTTCTGAGTCTCATAAAAACTAACCAGATCATTTAATACAAAGTAGCGGTCTGGCATTTCTTGGGAATCTTTTTCCAATAAAGATCGATAGATGTTCAAAAAGGCTTGATGATCTTCTTCCGATAAAGCAAGAGAGTGGTCATGCAAACTTTCCACTGCTTGGTTGATAGCAGGATGGTGCATGTAAATATCCCAAGAATTGTAACTCCTGTCTTGGACCATTCGTGCATTCTGTTCTGCAGTATTCCCAAATGAAAAGGGCCACCATTGATCGCTCACTTCTTGATGGATCTCGATATTAGCCCCATCTTCTGTTCCAATAGTCAACGCACCGTTCATCGCTAACTTCATCACACCAGTTCCAGAAGCTTCCATGCCGGCAGTGGAAATTTGTTCTGAAAGATCAGCTGCTGGTATGATGATCTCTGCAATAGAGACATTATAATTTTCCAAAAAAGCAACGCGTAATTTTTGGCTCACAACAGGATCATTATTGACCTTATGCGCGACAGCATAGATGAGCTGAATGACATTTTTTGCAAGTTCATATCCAGGAGCTGCTTTCCCCGCAAAGAGGACCATTCTCTTGATCGATCTTGCTGATGGATTTGCTTTTATTTCATTGTAGAGCATGAGGACATGCAAAATGTTCATTAATTGGCGTTTGTACTCATGGAAGCGTTTAATTTGAACATCATATAATGCATCCTCTCCCAAAGGATCAAAATGCCCAACGATCTTGCCTTTGGCATCGCGAATGGGGTTGATATGTGCAATATATTCGATCAAGTCTTGTTTATTTTGACGTTTGATATTTAAAAACTCTTTTTGAGCTTCTGGATCTCCAGCAAATTTTTCCAATTGGCGGATCTGTTTGAAATCAGTGATCCATCCGCGTCCAATTCGTTTGTTGAGGAATTCTGCAAGGCGAGGATTTGCATGCAAAAGCCAACGGCGCTGAGTGACACCATTGGTAACGTTGACAAATTTATCAGGGTCCATCTCATAGAAGTCTTTGAAAATGGACTCTTTGAGGATTTTTGTATGCAAAGCAAGCGACGCCATTTACACGATGCGACCCTACAATTGCTAAATGTGCCATCCGTACCCTGTCCCCTTCGATAATCGACATTCGACGGACGCGCCTTCATCTCCTGGAAATTTCTTGCACTGAATTACAAAAATCGAGGTTTAATCTCTCAATGATATGGTACTGTCTTGGGAGCAGTAGATGGAATAGCAATTGGTTCCATTCTTCTAATGACTCATGGAAGAATTGCATGATTTGTAGTTGCAACATATTTTGGACAATTTCCCATGCTTCATCCCAGCCATAATCATGGTCTTTAGCAAAATCCTCATCAATTCTGCGATCACAAGCGCTGGATGGGTGTCATTGATGTGGATGCGTATTTTTTCTGCAAACGATGTCATATCGAGGAAACTTTTTGCTGATAATGCCAAAAAATATCCTGGACGGAAGCACTTGCTAGGAGAAACTCTTGCTTGAGGCGGATCCGCTTGCCCATTTCATTATTGTCATTGGGATACAACACATCTGTAAGAAGTGTTCTCAGATGCTTGATCGAGTTGGCCGGCGTTGTAGCGCTGAAGTTGGAAATTGCGTGGGATTCTTTGGTGGTCCATACTCTCAGTGTGCATACGTTAAAATCAGGAGTTTCCCGATAACCGATAATAGGAATGTCATAGGATAAAGCACACGCACCTCTTCGAAATCTGTGAGATCGAACACCTCAACGCCTTTTTATTAGCCCCTGGCATTGCCTAAACGCCACTTAATATACCGAAAAAGCATTGGTATCGCGTCGAACTCTTGTGGGTTTTCATGGAGGAGCCATGTATCTGGTCTTTCTATCTGAACACCGTTCCAAATTTCTTGTTCAAAAATACCATATTGATAGCGAAGCCCAAAACCTACCGCTGGATATTGCTGCCGTGGCCAATGAGTCCAAAAGACAAGCAGCTAATCTACCAAGACTGCCGCCAAGACCAACATCTGGTTCGTAGCGCAGTTCTTGCGCATAGTTGCGGTTCATCCGCTTCATGACAATTTTGATGGTCTTGTGCATTGATGTTTGCCAATATTCCCTGAGCAAACGCACTGTGCGCTGTATTCCATGCATAGATAATAAATTAACTTAGCTTGCTTCAGCTTGTAGGTATGCGCTGTAGCTGTCCAATTGATCATGATCTCTTCACGAAGGGTCATAGAGAAGGCACGATAGAATTCTTCGTTAGTAGACTCATCTAAAGTCACGCCCATCGAGGTGATCAGATAATGTTTGACCTTACTGATCAAATTTTCTGCTTGGTATTCGAGAATTGTATCGTCCATATATCTCCACAGTCTTTTTTCTCTTTTATGAGATAAAAAATTAATTTATAAGGAGTTTTTAATATTAATGAAGCAACGGCATGCAAAAATTCGAATTAATAGTGATTGGAACAGGCCCCGCAGGTGAAAAAGCTGCAGTGAAAGCCGCATATTTTGGTCACAAAGTCGCTATCGTTGAAAAAGAAGACGTTTTTGGCGGCGCAGAAGCAATCACAGGGACACTGCCGTCTAAAACACTGAAAGAAACAGCTCTTTTTTTTTCAGGAAAATATGAAAAAGGTCTTTACGGCATCGACCGGGACTTAAAACATGAAGCGTCTGTCAACGACTTCATGTACCGCAAGAACTTTGTCACCGAGTATGCCCAAGAAGAGATCAAAGCAAACCTTTTGCGTCATGGAGTGACAATCTTCCATGGAGTAGCCAGCTTTCACGATCCCCATACAGTTTGTATAAAAAATAGAGACCGTGAAGAATTGATTTACGGAGATTTCATTCTTATTGCTACCGGCTCATACCCTTATCACCCACCGACGATCCCCTTTGATGGTAAACGGATCCTCGATTCAGATAGCATCCTACAACTCACACGATTTCCATCTTCTCTTTGCGTCGTAGGTGCTGGCGTCATCGGATGCGAATATGCAACGATTTTTGCGACGATGGGAACAAAAGTACATCTCATTAATGATAAAGAAAAAATTCTCCCCTTTATCGATCAAGAAATTGCCCTCGATCTCGTCAAGCAAATGGAAGCTGCAGAGATCAATATCCTTTTCAATTGTTCCGTCACATCGATTTCAATACCAAAAAACGATTCAGAGCCACTTAAGATAACTCTCAACAATGGCAAGGTTCTTGAGACCGATATGTTCTTGTTTGCAGCAGGCAGAAGTGGGAATACTCAAGCTTTAAACTTGGATAAAATCAACTTAAAGCCCGGACCGCGAGAGACAATTCTTGTAGATGATCAATACCGAACTAATATCCCACATATTTTTGCTGCCGGAGATGTGATAGGATTTCCTGCTCTAGCAAGCACAAGCATGGACCAAGGAAGAGTTGCTGTCGCTTATATGTTCAACACAGAAGATCTCAAACATCTGCCAAAATCAATCCCTTATGGCATTTACACTGTGCCTGAAGTTTCAATGGTCGGCATTACCGAAGAACAAGCTAAATCTAGTAATCTGTCCTATTGCGTCGGCCGTGCGCGTTATAAAGATATGGCCCGAGGTAAAATAATGGGAGCTGAAGGCGGGATGTTGAAATTGATCTTTGGTAAAGATGATCTTGTCGTGCGCGGAGTCCATGTAATCGGACATATTGCCACCGAGATCATTCACTATGGAATGGCGGCTGTGGAAGAAGAAAATGACCTTATATAATTTGATCGGCAAAGTATTCAATTTCCCAACTCTGCACGATTTGTACAAATACGCTGCTTATGATGGGTTAAGCACAATATCTGGACACAGAGTAAAGCCTTAAAAAGCTGGCTGATTTTCACAAAGGCGCATCTTTATCCGGAAGGGGGCAAGCTTTTTCCTCTATTTTCGGCTCAGAATTTATTTGTTCTTGCTTTTCAACAATTTCGATCTCTTCAGGCTTTTTATATTCATGCTGTGTCTTGCGGAGTTCTTGTATCCAAAGAGATTCTCTATAGAGAAAATCATTTAACTTTCCAAAGAGGAAGCTTGAGTCAAAGTGAAGGTAGACGCTTTCCATAGTAGCGAAAAAGACGCCCATAATGATTGTTAAAATAACTAACGTCAGCGGAGCACAGAAAAAACACGAGGCTATTAAAAGGCCTCCGCCAATGACCATAGAAATACCAATTATGATACTCAAGATCTGCTGCATCTTTTTGGTATGGATCCCCTTATCTACAGCCGCTAGATATTCAATTTTTTTGTCTAAGGTGCTCTCAATTGTCACTTTTTGAGGACACTTTTCTCCTACCCTTCGTTTAAATGAAGCTGTTTCTTTACCATCTTTATCATAGCGTTGAGCGTTCAACCAGTTAATTGCATCGTTGAGTGTATTTTCATTTTTTATTTTGTGGCCTTGAGAGTCAAAAGAACTTTGAAATTCATTGATATAATGAAGGTTATATCCTGCACGTGCGAGAATGATCCCCCCGCGAATACCATAAATCGCTCCCAGTCCGACGTTCGTCGCAACGCCAGCAGTGACTGCTGCAGAGCCTGTAAGAATAGGATGAAAATGCATTAAATTTGCTACGGCAGGGCTCATCATCGAAACAACACCACAGGCAGTTGTCGCAGCTCCCATTTTTGCAAAGAAGACCTGATTCACTAGACCAAGCGGGCGACGTGTTTTCCTTCCTGATCTTTGGGTGCTACCCCCTTCAGTTCTTTAATTGCTCCCGGAAGGGTATGCTGAAACGCAGAGAGAGAGAAGACATATAAGGCCCTGTGATCAATTGAGTGAGAGGGACAACACTCCCTAACGCCTTGCCAGCTTGGAGGATAGTTCCAATCGCCTGTAATATCCCTTGTGCGGCGGAACTTGTATTCCTGATAGTTCCCACCCCATCGACTGCCATCCACAACCCTTCTTGCCCAAGAGTTCTAGACCAATCCGCATCGATAACTGGGGATTTTTCTGAATTATTAACATTTAATGCCATTATATAAAAAACTCGTTTTTTATATTAATTATAATAACAAATTATAATTTTAAGTTAAATAAAAAAACGAAAATAGCAAAACATTGACAATTAATTACTTGAGAAAAATTTTATCGGGATAGGTTCTTGAGGTCCAATTATTGTCTTTTTCTTCCGCCCATGAGGATAACCCCTACGCCCACAACGACCAATATAATTCCTCCAATTTGCAAGAAACTCGCAAGGCCTTCATATTGGCTTATTTGCAACTGTCCTTCATCGATCTTTTTCTGAGCTGCCCCAGTAAGCCCTTTACCGATACCTTTGGTAGAAGGGCTCAAAGAAAAAAGAGAATCTGCCGTATCCACATTTTTCTGAGCGTCGGAAATTTGACCTTTTCCTTCATTAACGCGGGTCTTTATGTAATAGGAAAAATAGATCATTGTGATCGCACCGATCAAAATCACTATTCCTAAAATGCGCTTTCCAGTCATACATAACTCCTATATCTTAGAGCTAGGTTCTTATAGCTTCCTCAATGCTCATGTCTTAAATTGTCAAAAAATAAATTATTTCAAATTTGATGCAAAAATCGGATTTTGGCCTATTTTCGATTTCAAAATTGCAGCGATTCTCATTGGAATTATTTAATAACAAAAAAAAGACATGCTAGTTTTCTTTGTAATATCAAGTGAAAAGCGATATGCTATTAAACAAAACAAAAAAATAAATTGCAGGATGTTAGGGTGAACAGGATGATAAACTATGAATTTTTCTTATCCTGTGATAGTTTTCACCCTAACATCCTGTTATTTTTTTACGAAAGGCGTTACCAGCTGAATTAAGTCTTGGGGATACCTCTGGAATTGAGAATCGGAACCTCCTGCTAAACTATGCTTTTTAAGAACCTTAAAAAACACAATTATCCTCATAGCCGCATCTGTGTCCTGGGGATACTACGCTGGGGAAATGCAAGTATTGCATCTGTGTCCTCACATCACGCTTGGGAAACGAAGTATTGCAAATCCCTCACATTTGATGCTCTTTATGTTTGGAGAGGTGGTTCGCTGCCTGCTTGGGCATCTCTTACTTCAAACTTCAAAAATGTTTCGAACAATTCTTCTTCACACTTCTCAGCGCGCTGTTCTCCCTTTATGCGCTTGTCTTGGCGCAGATGCATTGATTGCATCAAAGGTTTGCAAAGATCTTGATGATCTTTTGACTTATCGTATTCTCTGTAGGCAAAGATCATTTAAACTAATGGCTTGGAATATCTCTGCTGCGGGTGCAGATATAGTATCGACACAGATGGAAATATACCGCATCTCCATGAACACAAGGGAATAATCGCAACCTACCTCGAAAGCTACCAAAACCATATCCCACTGATCTGCTTACATCCTGGCGCTCGCGATCTGTTTAAAAGATGGTCCCTTGAACATTTTGCAACTATCGGCAATATGCTCTCTAGTCATTTAGGCTGTCAGGTCTTCATCACAGGAAATAATGAAGAACGTCCTCTAGCAGCATCTTTAGCGCAGAAAATCCCTGGAGCTATCTCTGTCGCTGGTCAATTTTCAATCCGAGAACTTGCGGAATTCTATAAAAATATGCAGTTACTAATCTCTAATGATACAGGCCCGATGCACATTGGATTTGCTTCACAAACTCCAACCGTTGCTCTTTTTTGCGCAACATACCCCAATATTTGAGGTCCTTATTTGACAACGCAAGCTGTGGTTGTTAAAAAGAAGATCACGTGCTCACCTTGCTTAAAAAAGACGTGCCTTGAACCTTTTTGTATGCTGCAGATTAGTCCAAATGAAGTATTTGAAAAAGCACTCCAACTCTATTACTTTACAAAAACCAGTCAGCCGTGCATATCAAAGCAGATATGAACACTGTTGCCCTGATCATCCTTAACTGGAACGGAAAAAAAGACACTGTAGAGCTTTTATCTTCCGTTGCTAAAATCGATTATCCAAAATTAGACGTCATCGTAGTTGACAACGGCTCTAAGGATGGATCGGTTGCTACAATCCGTGAACAATTTCCTCATGTCCATATTTTAGAAAACCATGAAAACTACGGGTTTGCAAAAGGGAATAATGTCGGCATAGAATACGCCCTCTCGACAGGTGCGGAATTCATCTTTATCCTTAATAATGACACTATTGTCTCTCCTGATATTGTCCAAGCTTTCATCACACAGATGCATGCAAATCCGCATACAGGAATATTAGGAGCTAAAATTTTCTTATATGATGAGCAAGATAAGTTCGATCATCTCGGCGGGCAATGGAATTCTAAAAAAGGCTGCTTTGACCTAGTTGCATTGAGAGAAATTGATGACGGTAAAGGATGGGAACAGTCTCAGGATCTAGATTATGTTTGTGGATGCGCTTTATTTGTACGCAGAAAGGTATTTGAAAAAATCGGTAATTTCGAAGAGAAATTTTTTCTTATTTGGGAAGAATCCGATTTTTGCTTCCGTGCACGTAAAGAAGGTTTCAAAGTCCAAACTTGTCCCAAAGCCAAGGTCTGGCATAAAGTTTCAGCCTCATTTGTAGGAGGAAAACCCCATTCAACTTATTTTTGGTGGCGCAACCGCTTGCTCTGGATTGAGCGCAATTGTTCAACAAAAGAAACACTCTCTATTTATTTAAGGATTTTAATACCTGATATTGCTCATATTTTCAAATTGCGTTTGCTCAAGTCTCTGCAACTTTTTGCCCTTCAACTAGTACGCCCTAAGGAAAATCTGAAGAGAAGAGAAGAAAGGAACCTAAAATATCGAGCGGCTTTGCATGGGGTACGAGATTATACCCTACGACGCTTTGGCAATGGACCGTCTTGGCTGTACCGATCATGACTGAAAAAAACTAATTCAGCTGAGATAAGCCTGGCCAAAATTATCTTGAAAACCAACCAAACATTGGCCTTTAGACAGTAATTCGATAGCTTCCATTGACTCAATTAAAAAAAGTCTTAAAATATAATTCGCCAAAGATTTCCATCCTCCTTGCGTCTAATTCAAAAGTCCTGCATCCTATAGGAAGGTGAGTCAGCTATATTTTTTTGCTGGTTCTATGTTCATCTTCGATGGAGTTTTTTCATGTTGCACTCATTATCTACTTTAATTACTTTCCCACGAGCTTTACTATTAATTATCTTATTGGCTCTTTCAGGTTGCGAGACTAATTCCGTTATCATCAATGACGTCGATGAACGTGAAGCAAACGAAATCGTTGTATTCTTAGCTAGTCGAGGGATAACCGCAGACAAGATTCCTGCACCCAGCTCAGCACCAGGAGGGCAGGCCGCCACAATGATGTTTAGCATCGCTGTGCCTATGAACCGCTCAACTGATGCGATGGCTATTCTAAATCAAAACGGACTCCCGCGCATCAAGGGAACAAACCTACTCGAGCTCTTTGCAAAGCAAGGGCTAATGACCACCGATAAAGAAGAAACAATCCGCTACCAAGCCGGACTAGCACAACAAATCGCCAACACAATCCGCAAAATTGACGGCGTGATCGATGCCGATGTGCAACTTTCGTTCCCTCCAGAAGCTGCAGCTCTAGGGCCAGGTGCGACTGCTACCCTTCAAAAAGTCACCGCTGCTGTGTATGTTAAACATCAAGGTATATTGGATGACCCCAATAGCCATCTTGTGACTAAAATTAAACGTCTGGTTTCAGGAAGTGTTGCCGGCCTTGATGTTAATGATGTCACTGTCATCTCTGATAGGTCGCGCTTCACTGAAATTCAGCTCGGCCAAAAAGCGGAATCCATGACTCCACAGGCAAGAGAATATGTGAGCATCTGGTCGATAGTCATGAGTAAGAGCTCGGCAAGTCGTTTTCGCTTTTTATTCTTTACT
>JBGAFY010000051.1:0-10712 GCA_044226975.1 Rhabdochlamydiaceae bacterium | reverse complement strand
TCTTCAAGGCTTGCGCGTCTTTGCAGGTGTTGATATCCGTTTAGTACAATTTTATCGTCAAATTGTCCAAACTCAAGATCAGTCTCTAAATTGTTCAATGTAAAAGCATATTAGGTAAACCAGGTAAAAGAGGCCTCTCCTGGTTCCAGCTTTTAAAATCTCAAGTCCTTGAAATTTGCCCAGGCTTTTTGCAAAACACGATCGTTTTAAGTCAAAATGCGTGCTGTTTAGCTCTGTGATGCTTCCTCTCTAGAAAAATTAGAACAGCTCCCTTATGAGGCAGACCTCGGACTGTACATGCGCAGCAGAATTTGTCGATGATGCGCGCACAATGATGAGAAAGAACCCCGCAGTTACTCCGGATGAAGTGCTCGAGATGATGCGCGCCAAAGCTTTAGCACTGCTCTCTTCATCTCCTCAATCCACTGTTCCCACTTTGAAGCCTGGGGAGCCGTTTGTTGTGTTGGTCGTAGGGGTCAATGGGATGCAAAACGACCTCAATTGCCAAACTTGCGCGATTATGGAAAGAAGAGGGCAAAAAGATCTTGCTTGGCGCAGCGGACACCCTCCTGCGCTGCAGCAATCGATCAGTTGGAGATCTGGGCTGAACGTATCGGCGTCGAGATTGTTAAAGGGCATCCCAATAGCGACCCCTCCTCTGTTGCTTTTGATGCGTTGAGTGCAGCCAAAGCTCGCGGCATTGATATCGTGATCATCGACACGGCTGGAAGGTTGTGCAAAATAAAACCGATCTGATGCAACAGTTAGATAAGATGCGGCGCGTGTGCCAAAGTTTTATCCGGATGCACCGCACAAACTTTATTGGTCCTAGATGCAACATGCGGACAAAATGCTGTCGACCAAGCTCGGGCCTTTAACAGCATCACACCGCTAAAAGGGATTATTTTGACCAAGGTAGATGGCACTGCCAAAGGAGGCATTGTCCTTGCAATCTACAGAGAGCTCAAAATCCCTGTGTTGTGGATCGGATCGGGGGAAAAAGCCCAAGACCTGCTCCCTTTTGATAAAGAACAGTATGTAAATTCACTGTTTGGTAATGATGATGCATGAACTTGTGAAAGATCTAAAACGGCACATTCTTGAGAAGGCTGCGTTTTCAAAGCGCGCTCTTTTTCTTCATGCAAAAACTCCCTCACTTCCAGCGCCTGCATACACCGCCGCGCCCAAACCTAAACAAGCACCAACACCGCCAGTTAAAAAAGCAGAACCTGTCGCTTCGCATATTCAAGCCCCTCAACTCCCTCAAAAAAAACACAGTCCTGCTCCTGCCCCAACAATTTCCCTGCAGTTCAAAGAGATTGTGGAAAAACATTCCAATTTAACAATCGTGGAAAAAATACCCAGCGATGCCGTTGCCAAACGGAGGGCAAGGCTCTGGATGCATGGCGATTTTTCTAAAGAAGTGATCGTGATCCGCTATGGAAAAGATCCTCAAGACAACGCCTTCCTCGATAACCTTTGGAAAGCAATTGATGAACGATTAAAGCCCGCAGAAATTGTCGATGGATCAGCAATGGAAGGACAAAAGCTGTGGGACCAACTCCTGTCAGCAAAACAAGTCCGCTGGATATTATGTTCCCATGCAGCCCTGCTTGAACTACCGACACTCAATGGCCTTTACCGAGAAGATACCGACTCAAAACAGCGATTCATCGGGCACATCCCTCTTTTGCTCTTGCCATCAGTCCAAACATTTGCCACTAACCCTGCAAAAAAACGTGAGCTGTGGAACCGCCTATGTCAGGTCATGAACCCGTCTGGATCGCCAGCGTCATCGTCGACAGCGCTTTAGACCGCCCCCTCGATTACCGGATTCCTGCACATCTAGAAAAAACCGTGCAGAAGTCTATGGCAGTCAAAGTCCCTGTCCGTAAACAATTGCGCTTCGGCATTGTCTGGGCAATTAAACATGAGGTCCCCACACGTCCCCTTGTCGAAATAGACAGCATCGTGGTCGATGAACCGCTTCTCAACTCCGACCTCATCGAACTAGCACAATTTCTCGCACGTTACTACTGCGCTCCGCTATGGAAAGTGCTCCGCGCAATGATCCCCTCATTTGTGCGCGAAGGGGGAAAAGAAGTCGTGCAGCTTGTCGTAAAACCACTCCTGTCTAAAAATGCCTTAGCGGAAATGTGCGCTGAGCTCAGACAGAAATCGCCTGCCCAAGCAAAAGTCCTCGATGTCCTGCTCGCTTCGACCAATGCGATCCCCTTAGGCGATCTGCTCAAGAAAACAGGTGGATCGCGCAGCCCTGTCGATACACTTGCCAAAAAAAATGTCCTCTCTATGGCGGAAGCGCAAAAAGATCGAACCTATATCTTCGATCAAGAATTTTTCCAAACAAAGCATAAAACTCTTTCAGAAGAGCAGAATGCTGCCCTTGTCAAAATTTCTGACACCCTGTCTTCCGGAAAGTTTGCCACACATCTTCTCTATGGAGTGACAGGAAGTGGAAAGACCGAGGTCTTCCTCCAAGCCATTGACCATGCTCTTAGCTTAGGAAAAGGGGTGATCTACTTAGTCCCTGAGATCGCGCTAACAAACCAGACATTTGAGCGCCTTAAGAGCAGGTTCGCAGAAAAGATCGTGATCTTACACCACCGTCTCAGCGATGGAGAACGCCGCGATGCCTGGAAGCATATCCGACAAGGTAAATGCCAGCTTGTCATTGGAGCACGATCCGCTATCTTCAGCCCCGTCGTCAATCTCGGCCTGATCATTGTCGACGAAGAACATGAACCCTCCTACAAACAATCGGAAGATACTCCGTGCTACCATGCACGCGACGTCGCTGTGATGCGTGGAAAGCTCACGCAAGCTACAGTCGTACTTGGAAGCGCAACGCCCAGCATGGAAAGCTACGCCAATGCCCTTGCGGGAAAATATATCTTGAGCGTCTTGACCACACGCTCTGACTCAGCAACAATGCCTACCATCACCCTGATCGACATGGTCCAAGAAAGGACCAAAGGGGCCTCGATATTTTCCGATCGCTTGCTTGAAGGAATAAAAAAACGTCTTGCACTGGGTGAGCAAACCATTTTGTTCCTTAACCGCAGAGGGTATTACTCCTCCCAGCTGTGCCAACAATGCGGCCATATCACAAAATGTCCCCATTGCGATCTGGCCATGACATACCATCTCGGCGACAACCTTCTCGCCTGCCATTTGTGCGATTATCGCCTCTGCCCGCCGCCGCGCATTTGTGGCGGATGCAAATCTTCTGAAACAATGAAGTTCAAAGGGTATGGAACAGAGCATATTGAAAGAACGCTGCACGCCATTTTGCCCGAAGTGCGCACACTGCGTGTGGATGCAGATACTACGAAGATCAAAGGGAGCCACGAGAGGCTCATCAACCAATTTAAAGCAGGCAAGGCCGATGTATTGATCGGGACGCAGATGATTGCTAAAGGACTGCACTTTCCCGCCGTGACCTTAGTGGGTGTGCTGTATGCCGACACACAACTTTCCATTCCCGATTTCCGTGCGAGTGAGAATGCCTTCCAGCTCCTGACCCAAGTTTCAGGGCGCTCTGGGCGTGGAGCGCTTGCCGGAGAAGTCATCATGCAGACCCATAAGATCGAACATCCGATCATTCAGCTCGCCTCAACCCAAAATTATCCTGAATTTTTTAGACAAGAAGCGGAATCGCGTACACTCTTTGAGTTTCCACCGTATGCGCATTTAGTTAAATTTGTCTTCACTGGGAAAGATCAAACAGCGACGCAAAAAGCGGCAGAAGCCGGGCGGCATAATCTAATTGCCCATCTCCCCACGCATTGTGCCCTACACCCTGTAGTGCCATGCGGCCATGCCAAAGTCAAAGACCTTTTCCGCTTTCAATTTTTATTGCGTGCGGATAAGTGGCTACCTTTAGGCGAGACCGTTGCGGCCATGCGCAACAGTCTCCCTAAAAAACCAGAGGTAGACCTGTTTGTGGATGTCGATCCCTTATCTACGTTTTTCTGATGTTACTGATTTTTAAACTTTCTTCGGGTCCGGTAGCAATAAAAAATTGTCTTTCCAACGCTGCATCTCGTTAAGTAAGGATAAGGGGCATTCAGCTTAAGCTCGACTTTTTCAAATAGAGTTTCAAGATGCTCTTTAGTCTTTTGACGCGCTAATGGTTTACACTTTTGAGTGGGACCAAGAATGTTTTTAGCAAGATGTTGTGTAAAATCTTCTTCTAATTCTTTATCTGAGGACTCCTCGACTAATTTGGGATTCATCTCGTTAATGAACTGTATATAAGTTAAGTCATCCTTTAGGTTCTTAATCCCCCCAATCTTCCTTAGAAAATCTTCAAAGCAATTTGACACCTCTTGGTCGTATTGTTCATAATAACTTTGAGGCAAAACAAGTTGAACATGATCATAAGACCATTCAGTAGCTTCTTTATCAGATGATATAAATTGAAATGCACTTTCGAAAATTAAAGTGCTGTCTGTTTTTTGGAGTAAAAGTGAGGTCAGTCGTTCTATAATTCCTGGGTTGAAAAACTTCCAAGTAGACTGGTCAACGACTACCTTAGAAAAAAGATGCTTAATTTTTGCAATCTGCTCTTCTTCATTGCAATCTGCAATTAAATGGAGCCTATCAGTAGAAATCGCACTTAAGTTTTCCTCGGCGATATCCAGAGATACCCATTTAAATCCTGTTTCCTTTGGCAATTCTTCCGTAGATTTCCGACCAATAAATAGGGCCAGTTTTTCATCAGATGACACTATTTTTTCTAAGTTTTTAATTACAATCGCATTATATTCATTCTCAGATGCTTGCAAATAACTTGTTGTTACAGATTTTGTAGACATCATCAATCCTTATTTATTTTATATGTTTTATAGTGAGTTTATCACATTGTTTATATTTATAAAATAAATAATCTTACAATTAATATATATATTTAAAATTTTAACTAACAAATTCAATGAATTAATAAGATTATTATTGATAATAATAAATTTTTATTTATAATTAAAATCGTCAACAATTAAACTATTATGAAAAACAAAAAAACCAGCTCTAGAAATTCTAGAAGCTCCCTTAACTGCGGAGTTGCGGGTCCTTGTTTTTCTATTCTTTTCTCAGTTTTCCACAGCCAGATGATTATTCGCCTCCCAAGGCGAAATTAATCATTTGTTTTCATAAATTTTTTCCCAAATAAATAAATTAAATAAAATTTAATAAAAGGATATTTATGTCTGCTGTTTTAGTTAAAAAAAAAGAAGTAAAAAGAGGAAGTTTTCAATTTTCATCAAACCAAAACCCTACACGTTTGATGACCTTCCCAGAACTGCTATTGAAAGTATTTGAGAATCTCTCTTACAAGCATTAGCTGCGTGCTCTCAAAGTGTGTAAAAAGTGGCACACTACGCTAGGAAACTATGTGATAAACTTTTCCTAAAGTTTTTCAAAGGAGAAACTGTCAAAGAAAAGTTACAACACCAGCTACACGACCAGGTACAAGCACAAAAAGTTCTTACTGAAGCCAACGAAAAAACCCAACTATTAGCTAATCAAAATACAAGTGCTAATCGTAGAAAATTATTGCTAAAGATCGCGCTTGTTGCAGTTTTCGTTCTATTCGCTGCTGCTGCTATCACATTAACAGTTTTAACATGCGGAACAGCTGCAGTGTTCTGGGTTGCTGTAGGTTGTCTTTTAGTGGGGGTAGTTGGTGGATCATTAATAAAACAACTGTAGCATTAACTCTTGTCGAGGAGGGAATTTTTCCTCGACTCTTTTCTAAACCACCAGAGAGAATGCTTTAGCAAGTACAATTACAAGGCCCTGAAATTCAAAACAGTCTCGATCCACATAAGGTAGGTCAAAAGCTATTTGAAAAGCGTGAGGAACTTTGAGCTTTTCTTGGTAGTAATATAACCAACGGGATATCCCCTGATTGCCTGATGACTTTGCTTCCACGAGAAACCAAGGCTTTTTATCTTTTGTCACAAGGAAATCTACTTCGTTTGTCTTTGTCCCGTAAATAATAAAGTCCATATTCTCCGAATCCCCTATCTGTCCAAAATTGAACAGCTTTATAAAGATGAGAGGCAACGAAATTCTCCCGACGTTAAAAACGATTATTTTATCAGATGAAATTTTTAAAAAGATCTACGAAAAAAGTCTTGATTCTGAAATTGATTATGGGAAATCACTTCATTTTAAGGAAAATACGATCCCCATAGGGCGTTTAGCGAATATTTATCGCCATTTGGAAGAGAAATATAGCTCATTATCTGAAGCGCTGCTTTCTACAGAATCATTTGAGTTTCTAAAGAAAAAAATTTTTAAACACTTTTATTTAAGTTTATTCAACCTGTCGAGAGGGAATTTTTCTCTCTCGATTCCATCTTGATTGCCTTTTGGAAGACATTACACTAGAATAATGCCTTTTTGAGGTTTAGAAATTATGACTACCCCTGCTTACCATCAACACGAAGAGTTCCGTAACCGCACTGCTAAACTAGCAGAGATCCGCAATCTAGGAATGGACCCTTTTCCCCCCACATACACCCCCGAATTTACGATTGCCGAGCTGACTCAAAAATATGATAAAGATCCGGTAGGGCATAGTGAAGATGCCTCTGCAGGCGTGACCCCTGAAGTTTCGATAGCTGGTCGTCTGGTCCTCTTCCGCGGCATGGGGAAAAATGCATTTGCCCACATCCAAGACTCTACGGGAAGAATGCAGATCATGTGCAACCGTGAGCTGACAAAAGTCACCGGCTACAGCGATGAGAAAGCAGCAGAACTAAGCCCTATGAAGTTCATCGAAAAGAAGATTGACCTAGGCGACATCGTCGGCGTACGTGGCAATGTGTTCCGTACACATACTGGCGAGCTCACGATCTTGGTCAAAGAGTTCACACTGCTCTGTAAAACTCTCCTCCCTCTCCCTGACAAGCACAGCGGTCTTACGGACAAAGGTGTCCGCTATCGCAAACGCTGGCTTGACTTGATCACACATCCAGAAGTGGTAGAAGTCTTTAAGTTACGCACGCGAATCCTCTATTTAGTGAGACGCTACTTTGAGAAGCATAAATTTTTAGAAGTGGAAACGCCTGTCTTGCAAAACGTGTATGGCGGTGCCGCTGCGCGTCCCTTCACTACAAAGTTAAATGCCCTTGAGCAAGAGATGTATTTGCGCATTTCTCTTGAGATCCCTTTAAAAAAACTCATCGTGGGTGGGGAATTTCATGTGTTGAAATGGGCAAGGTTTTCCGCAATGAGGGTATCGATAGGACACACAATCCTGAGTTTACAGAATTAGAGGCCTACATGGCCTATGCTGACTACAACGACATGATGGTGCTCACAGAGAACCTCTTTGAAGAGATTGCAAAAGAATTGTTCGGCACAACTCCAGCTCTCTTTCAAGATAGAAGATAAAGATGTTGTCATCGACATCAAGGCTCCTTGGAAACGGATCAGCATGAAAGACAGTATCAAGGTCTATGGTGGTTATGACATCGATGCCCTCTCTGATGAGCAAATGCGCTCTACTTTAAAAGAGAAGGCCGGCCTCGATCCTAAAGAGCTACAAAAAAGCAAACCGCGGAGCACTCACTGCACTGTTCTTTGAAGAGTTTGCAGAAGAACACCTCATCCAACCGCATCACATTATCGACCATCCGATCGAGACTACTCCTCTTTGCAAACTGCATCGCGATCCAGAACTTAAAAAGCAAAGAATTGTCGAGCGCTTTGAATCCTTTATTTTAGGTGGAGAGTTCTGTAACTCTTACACCGAGCTCAACGACCCTGAGCTCCAAAGGCATTTGCTCGAAGAGCAAGGCAAGATGAAAGAAGCTGGTGATGAAGAAGCGCATCCGCTTGATGAAGAGTTTATCGAAGCGATCTGCCAAGGGATGCCTCCTACAGGGGGTCTTGGTATCGGGATCGACCGTATGGTGATGTTGTTCACTGGAGTGCAATCTATTAGAGATGTGCTCTACTTCCCTATCATGCGCCCCGAAGAGTAGAGAGAGGGAGAGAATTCCATCAGCACAGAGTAAAGAAGAGGCACAGAGAACACAGAGTAAATTCCACCCCATGAACGGAGACGTTCATGGGGTAGCTCCACCGTCTATGGCGATGAAAATATTTAATTTTCTTCTGTGTGTTCTCTGTCTCTTCTTTACTCTGTGCTGATGGAATTTTGAATTAATCTTCTAAGCTTTAGCGACGTTTGCCACGCTTCAGCTCTTCGACAAGGCTACAGCCATGTGGAGTGAGGTACACTTCCTTCCCTTCCCCTTTCATCACGAAGTTCGCTTGGGCAAGGTGCCTTACAATCGTATCCACCCCTTTGTCATTCTGTCCAATGGCTTGGCCAAGCACATAACGATCGATAGGATGGTACGGGTCGCCGGTCTTCATCGCTAGCTCGTAGAGTTTTAAGATGAGCAGCTCATCTTTAGTTGTCGCTTTATCACTCATGTTTTTCTTTTAACCTTGCACCGTGTGGGGTGTCTTCAATGATGTATCCGCTGGATAGGATCTTGTCGCGATAGGAATCGGCGTCTTTCCAACGTTTTTCTGTACGGGCCAGTTCTCGTTGTTTTAAGCATTCTTGGAGCTCTTGGGGAACGGAGATATCTTCAACTTCCAGTGGAAGTACTCCCAAGACTGTGTCCATTTTCTTTAGGAATGCCAAGATAAGCTCTGCTTGGCTTGCGCCAACAGCTTCTTGATCGATGAGTGCATTGACCTCGCGGACGAAGTCAAACAATGCGGCAAGTGCTGCTGAGATGTTAAGGTCTTCTGAGAGCGAATCGGCAAATCGATCTTCGGCTTTTGCAATGGCGTTGCGGACCTTTGCATTGTCGCCTTCTCCTGAGCAGAGCTTCAATCGTTTGACAAATTCTTCAACACGGGCAAGCGTCGCACGGCTAGCGTCAAGCCCCTGAAGGGTAAAATTGAGCTGGGTGCGGTAGTGTGTTTGGAGGAGGAGGTAGCGGATTTCTTTCCCGGTATATCCTTTGTCCAGAAGATCGCGCAGGGTATAGAAATTCCCTAAGCTCTTTGACATTTTGCGATGATCGACAAGGAGGTGCTCTGAATGCAGCCAATGGCGGACAAAGCGTCTGCCAGAATATGCTTCGGATTGGGCGATCTCATTTTCGTGATGAGGGAACATATTGTCCACACCGCCGACATGGATGTCTATGGAGGGGCCGAGCAATTTCATTGCCATCGCGGAACATTCGATGTGCCAACCGGGAC
The DNA here is from genome assembly GCA_044226975.1 of Rhabdochlamydiaceae bacterium. Taxonomy (GTDB): domain Bacteria; phylum Chlamydiota; class Chlamydiia; order Chlamydiales; family Rhabdochlamydiaceae; genus JBGAFT01. The sequence continues at coordinate 1,454 of JBGAFY010000051.1, read as the reverse complement.
GCCCTTTGCCTAAAGGAGAGTCCCAAACAACTTTACCATCGCGCTCAGGGTCGTAGCTCTTCCACAATACAAAGTCGCTCACGCTATCTTTTGTATATTCATCATGCATGCATCTCTCAGAGGCCCCAGCCATCAGCTCATCGAGATGGAGGTGGGAGAGGCGGCCGTATTTGGGAAAACGGCGGATAGAATAATAGATACATCCGTCTTGCGCACGGTATGCTATCTCTTTATCGAGCAATCCTTGGATGATCTCTACCATTTCTGGAATGTAGTCAGTGGCTGCAGGATAATGTTCAGCGCGTTCGATGTTAAGGGTAGTGAGGTCTTCGAAAAAGGCTTTAACAAAGGGGGCACAAAATTCTTTTAAAGTGGTGTCGTTTGCAATCGCACCTTTGATCGTCTTATCATCGACGTCGGTCAAGTTCATGACTTGTTCGATCTGCATCCCAAAATATTTGATGGCCCTTCGGAGCAAGTCTTCAAAAACATACGTGCGGAAGTTGCCGATATGGGCAAAGTTATAAACGGTGGGGCCACATGTATACATGCGGACCTTCCGGCCATCTTGGGGATGGATCTCCTCCATTCGGCGCGTCTCAGTATTGTAGAGATGTAAATTTTTTTTTATATCCACAGGAAGTTAGCCCAATAGTTCATCCAGTAAACGATAATGGGTCTTTCCTGTCCCCGTCAAGGGTATTTGCTCAATCGTGCGCACCTCGGAGATTTTAGCTATTTTACCCCACCCCTCATTCCTTAAAGATGCATTAACTTCTTCTTTGGACACGCTGCAAGTTGTGAAAAGAATAATTGAAGGTTTTTCGCTGTCTTTTTCGACTACAGTCACAGCGATACTGGGATTTTCAAGAGAATATCCAGGCCAGCTTTGCTCCTTGGCAATCTGATCAATCTCCTCTTCTAGCCCCCCAAGGCTAACCATTTCTCCCCCAATTTTTACAAAACGCTTCAATCTTCCGGTTAATATGAGGTTTCCATTAGGATCTAGAAAACCGCGGTCGCCAGATCGATACCATCTTTGGCCATCTATCGTAATAAAGGGATCGCGCTTGATTCCAATATACCCAGGGAACACTCCGGGCCCAGAGATGCATATCTCCCCTTCACTCCCTTGTGGGAGCAACGTTCCAGTTGTAAGGTCGATGATGTTCACGAGAACATTGACGATCGGTTGCCCCACTCCCTTGCGAGGTTGGTCTGGTCTTTGGAACGTGACAATAGGTCCACATTCTGTGATCCCATAGCCTTCGATCAATTGCTTCCCTTCGCCAAAACTAGCAAACTTAGCAAAGAGTTCTTCAGGAGTTTTTTCTGCGCCAGCCACTGTTAAACGGAGCGATTCAAGCTGTGAAGGAGATGCAACTTTGAACAAAGCGCGGATGAAACTAGGCGCGGAACAAAAAATAGTAGGCTGCCAGCGTTCAATACAACGC
>JBGAFY010000050.1:0-8587 GCA_044226975.1 Rhabdochlamydiaceae bacterium | reverse complement strand
AAACCCCGAAGAAGAGTTGTCTCTGCTCTTTCCCATCCCTGAGACGATATATGCTAAGACACGTGCCAAGAACATGACAAAAGCGTTCACAATTCCTTGCAAAAGCGTCATTGTGACCATATCGCCATTTGCAATATGCGTGACTTCATGAGCCAGGACCCCTTCAACTTCTCTAGAAGACATGCGACTCAGCAGTCCAGATGAGACAGCAACAAGTGCACGTCGCTTTGATGGGCCAGTTGCAAAGGCATTCACTTCAGGGGAATTATAGATGCCAACTTCGGGCATTTCTGGTAGGCGCGCTTCGCGTGCGAGCTTGTACACGAGATTGAGCAGTTGAGCCTGCTCAGAATTGGATGTGTTTGGGTCGATGACTTTTACTCCCATCAACCATTTCGCCATGATGCGCGAAAGAGAGAGGGAGATAAAGGCTCCTCCCATGCCCCACACTAAACAGAAGATAAGCAAAGATTTTAAGTCTAGGCCGTAAGAAGTAAGGAATGGGCGGATATTAAAAAGACTTAAAACAACCGAGATTGTGAGAACAACTAAGGCGTTGATGACTAGAAATAAAAAAATTCTTTTAGCTATTCGCATAGGGTCCTCCTAGGAAGAACCATCAAACCATCCAGCAGTATATTTGTCAATACGGTGAAGCTAGCAACATAAGCACAGACTTGACTTTAGGATTTTTTCTCTGTGTTGCACGGGCCCCTTCTTTTCACTGCACTGATGAAAGTTCTCTTCCGTTCCATCTCATAAATTGCGCGCTTTTGATTGCACATAATTGTTATTTCTGTCATCTATTCTCGATAAGAGCACATGCTTCGAAACCTCTATCTGAGCTCTTAATCACAGGAATGAAACTATGCGCGAAGCGATGAGTGATAGATCAAAACGTTCTCAGTTGAAAAATTCAAAAGTACCACTTGAAATTGAGAAGATCATGGCAAAGGACAACGCTTGTTATGTCTTAATTGCCTGCGGACAACCATCAGAAGATGGAAAAATGCAAGTAGAGATGACGTACGAAGGGGATGCATGTCTTGCGGCTTATCTCATTGAGAGCGCGCAAGGATTTATCGATCATGAGATCGATATGAACTCCTTATGTTCGCAATGAATAGTGTCCATTAGGATTTCGTGTGTTTAAAACATGTTAAATCGCTATGATCGCTCTCAAAAATAAATTTGTGAGCCTATGAAACTATCTATATCTGATCTGCAAAATTGGTATTCTCAGAACAAGCAACAAATCCTTCGCGATTTTTTCACTTTCCTCTCATTTCCTAGCATCAGCACAGATCCAGCCTATACTGTTGATTGTCGTAAAACTGCTGAATGGCTTCGTTCTTATTTAGCTGAAATCGGTCTTAATGCAACTCTTTGGGAGGGCAGCGGGCACCCTTGTGTGTTTGCATCACATATGCATGCAAAAAATAAGCCGACCCTTCTTATCTATCATCACTACGACGTCCAACCTGTTGATCCTCTTGAATTGTGGAAGACCCCACCTTTTTCTCCTAACGTCAAAGACAATAAAGTCTTTGCTAGGGGCGCATCTGATAATAAAGGACAGTGCTTTTATACCCTTACTGCATTGAAAGCATTTTTTACTCTTTGTCGCAACGCTGACATCAATCTGAAAATTTTTATCGAAGGGGAAGAGGAATCAGGAGAAAAAGGGACCATTGACATCCTTTCTCGACATGGTAATGAGCTGCAAGCTGATTACTTACTTATCATAGATGCTGGCGTTCCCAATCCTCACACTCCCGCGATTACATTAGGAATCCGGGGAATGTGTGCCATGGAAGTTTCGGTCAGAAATTCATCTACAGACCTACATTCTGGGGTGCATGGAGGGATTGCACTTAACCCCAATCGAATTTTAGCTACTGCATTAGGGAAATTATGGGACTCTGATGGCAAAGTCGCCATAGAAGGTTTTTATGACGATGTAGCACCGATTTTAAAAGATGAGCTTAGCCAATTAACTTTAGATTTTGATGAAGCAAAATATAAAGAGCAATTTGGGATCCATGCATTAAGTCAAGAAAAGGGCATTAGTCCTATAGAAGCAAATTGGTTAAGGCCAACATTAGAAATCAATGGGATGTATGGAGGATATACTGGAACTGGTTTCAAAACAGTGATTCCCGCAATTGCTCACGCTAAAATTTCTTGTCGTCTTGTTCCCAATCAAGACCCAATGAGAGTTTGCCGCCTTCTTGAGTTGTTTTTGCGAAGACATATTCCTATTGGGGTCGACCTTTCCGTAGAATTCGATCATGGTGCTCCAGCATTTAGAACTTCGATGGATTCAGATGTTGTCAAACTTGTCAAAGGAGCTTTTGAGGATGTCTTTACTTCACCTAGTCAATTTATTCTTTGTGGCGCTTCGATACCGATTGTGATAGAACTAGCAAAAGTGACGTCTGCCCAAATAGCCTTGATAGGTATGGGGATGGATACTGATGATATCCACGCTCCAAATGAGAATTTTGGGTTAGATCGTTTAGAAAATGGTTTTCTCACAATGGGAATGATTTTAAACAGGTTGGCGAATGGATGATAAGAAAGAAGGAGTTTTTTCTTTGCGTATATTAAATTTGACCATGGTTTTTCCCCTGACCGCAGCAATGGCGCTTGCGTTATGGCATTTAGGCGGCGCTCGGGGTTTATCTTGTCTTTCTCTTGTAATTGCATCGACTTTCATTTTTTATCTACCAAGGATGGGTTTTATCATCTCATCAGCTTTTGTCGTGATTACTTCTTTTGTATATCCTTGGAGTTCTAGTTCGGCCTGGTCTATTTGTTTGCCTATGTCTTTTGTTAGTGCTCTTTTTCTAATTTCCGAAGGTCAAAGAAAAAAAAGAGAGCGCATCAACGACTTGAGAACGGAAACAGAGCAATCACAGGCGGCTTTAAAGCAAGTTCAAGATGCATTGTTAGAGGCGCAGCGCTTTTCTGCGCAGTGCTTAAAAGAAAATGAAATTCGGGAAGCTTCGTTCAAAGAAAATTCTGATGAGCTAAAAAAAGAAAACATTGTTCTAAAACAAGAACTCCAAACTTCACGTACAACGTTAGCTGATCTAGAAATTCGTCTGACCAGCATACAAAATATCTTGAAGAGAAAAGAACATGACTTGGAGAACATGCAAGATCGTCAAGCGGCATTTGAGCAACAATCAGCAGATCAAATGCAGAAGCTTATCGATGCCTTGAATGAATCTCGGGCAGAACTATTCCAGATAAAATTGCTTAAAGAAGAACAAAGACCCATCGAAGAAAGCGTGGATACTAAACAACTTCGTTATCAGTTAGAAGAGAAGAGATCAGCTTTAAATGAAACACGACGTCAGCTCTTTGAACTTGAAACTCTGTGTACTTTAAGAGAAAAAGCTGAAGAAGAAAAAGAAAGAGAACCTCAGGTCGAGGGGGAAGAAATGCTCCCTACGATTAAAATATTAGAAGATCGTATTGAAGAACTTGAATCTGAAAATTGTATTCTCGAAGAAATCGTCTTAAAAGCGTTTAAGCCATCCTCTCCTAAAAACAAAACACGCAGTAAAAAAGCTCAGCTTCTAGAAACTCTAGAGCTCACATTTTAGATCATAGTCAAAATTTCATGCCCATTTGCTGTTATAAGCACCGTATGTTCGTATTGAGCACTCGGTTTTCCATCTGTTGTACGCGCAGTCCAATCATTGACAGGATCGATTACTGCTGTGCGGACGCCCGCATTGATCATAGGTTCGATAGTGAAGGTCATCCCTTCAGCAAGGGGTATCTTCATTTGGTTAAAGTGATGTGGCACTTGAGGAGGTTCGTGGAACTTTAGACCAATGCCATGTCCGACAAAGAGATTGACAACAGAGCATTTATGTTCTCTAGCATATGTTTCAATCGTTTGGCCGATTTCATTTAAAAGTATTCCTGGTTTCAAGATGGCGATTGAACGCATGAGACATTCATAGGATACATCGACAACTCGTTGTTTTTCTTCATCGACGTGTCCAATGACGACCATGCGGCTGCAATCTCCAAAATAGCCATCTAATATCACTGAAACATCGATATTGATAATATCTCCATCCTTCAAAATGGTTTCATCAGGAATACCGTGGCAGATCACCTCGTTCACAGATGTGCAAATGGACTTTGGATAGGGAGGATGCCCGTAGCCAAGAGGGGCTGGGATGACTTTTTTGGCTCTATGTAATTGATGAGCAAATGCATCGATTGAATTGGTCGTCACACCGGCCTTTACCATGCGGCAAGTCTCGTCTAAAATTTCTGCGGCAGTGCGGCAAGCGCGCTTAATTCCAACTACCTGCTCAGGAGATTTTAAAATGATCCCATATTTTTTGTAATACTCTTGTGCTAAAGCATTTACAGTCTGTTTAGGTTGCACGGGGTAATGGCATTTTTTCCATTTTTGCCCACTTCCGCACCAACAAAGATCATTCCTAGAGATCATTAGATCCTCCATAAGAGCCTACACATGTAAAATAATCGTCAATTTACAAGATAGGTACAAGAATATTGTAACATAAGAATGAAATAAATAAATTACTTTGCTTCTGCTGATTAACCTATCAACGTATACGCCAGATGGTTATGTTATAAAATACAAATTTTTTTATTAAACGATGCGCTTGTGTAAATAATAATTTAGTTTAATTATATTTTTTTTTGGTGTGGTATATTCTGAATACAAGATTTAAAATTTTGCAATAGGGATAACAATGACAGTTTATAATAATTTTCTAGTTCCTAGAACGCTTCAAGAGATCCAATCGGACTTGAAAAAATGGCAAACTGAAATAACACATTTAGACCAAGATATCGAGGGTAAACAAATTACCCCAGAGGAATGCTCTCACAAAACAGCTTATTTAGAAAAGATGTCGGGAGATTTTAAGTTAACGAATGAAGACGTCGTTGCCCGTCTTGAAAATGCAACTTCAGTTAAGGAAGTAGGTGATAAAGAAAGTCTTATTAAGCTGCAAGAGACCATTAAAAAAGTCATACCCATCTTTGAAAAAGTCTCAAAACATTGCGCATCAGCTAAGATTGAAAGTTTGGAAAAAAAACTTAATGGTTTATCGGCTGATGAAAAAAAAGAAGGAGCATTAAGAGATTTGCAGAGGGATCTAAAGATCTTAGTATTTTCTCCTATCTTTTCTCATGAAAAAAATAGAATTCTAGGCTTAGTAGACCAAATTGAAAAAGCATTAAGTGTACTAGACAACGACCGTATTCAATACTCAAGCAATCTAGATTTATTAAAAATTGTCCTTCAAAATGCACATAAAGTTAATGATCTAGTCGAATTAAAAGAGAAAATTCCATCTGGCTTGCTCGCCAGCTTGAAACACATTGTTTTTCCTAAACATTACCCTCAAATTCATGCATACGCTCATATGGATCTTTTTGATGGAAGATTTACTGTCGAACAGATTGTAGAAGGTCTAAAAGCTTTACGCGTAAAAATGACTGCGCCCAAGGAAGATCCTAAAATGAGCTCCAAAGAAGAGGCGGAAGATCCTGTAGAAAACTCAAACAATGAATTTGAACTGAAGGCGAAAAAAAACTTAAATGATTTATCTGCTTTTAAGGATATTCCAGACGAATTAATTATTAGAATAATGTCATTTTTGAGAGTGAATGAAATTTGTACGTGCCAGTTAATAAATAAACGTTTCAGCCGTATTTCATTAGACAACTCCCTTTGGAGAGAAAAATTTATCTCCTGCACAGGATATTTTCGGGATAGCGGGGAACTTTCCGTAAAAGAACAATATAAAGATATGTTCTTAGGTGGCAATATGGCTTTAAAGTTAAGCAACGTTTCTTTTACTACCGGAGCTTTCTTTAAAAACGGCTCCGATCGAAACTCTCCTGTATTATCTATATCTTGTCACACAAGCCTAAATGGTTCAAAGCTCTCTCGATTAGCAAGACTCTCAACGTTTGGAATGCCTTCGCCAATGTTTACTTTGCACACCCCTCAATATACGGGTATGGAGTCACATGATTGCTTGGTTGAATATCATAATTTTGAGTCCAACACTCAAATGGACATATTTTTTCAAGCGCCCTCGTCAAACAAAGCGCAATTAACGCCATTTGATATATTATTCCCTGATGCTAGTCGATCGCTGCCAAAAAAAGTTGTATCTTTGGGAGGTTCTTTCCTTGCAGTACAATTTAACAGAAATTTCATAAACGTTTGGAATCTTAACGCAAACAACCCAGCGCCAATTTTTACTTGTGGTGATTGCTCAGATATCTGGGAGGAGAAGTCCATACCAAATTCGTTATGGCTGTGTGTTGATAAAGGCAAGAGTTGTTTGTTAATCGATTTTACTACTGGAAAGACTCTTGTTTCTATTCCAAATGAAGATAAGGTTGTAGATGTCAGAATGCTCAGTGATGGACATTGTTCAGTTTTAAATTCAATCGGGAATTTAGAAATTTGGAACACTCAAAACGATACAGCCCAAATCGTTTCAAAGTGCAATATTTCTAATCCTCAAAATACCACAATTGTGGAAGCCCCTAATGGGATTTTATTTTTTAATAGTGATGATACAATTCAGGGATTAAATTACAGAACTGATAGTTTAATTAAATTTGAAATATCGAAAAATGAATCGATCAACAAGTTTTGCCTTCTTCCAAGTGGCGATGTATGTTCCATAATTGTTAATGAAGAATCGGGAAGGAGTACATTGGTGTTGCTAGATAAAAGCACCTTGAAAAAGAAAATCGAAAAATCTCTGATAAAGGTTGATCCAATTTCTATTAATGCAATTAGTCATCGTTATGTTTTGATTGTTTCTCAAAATAAAGTGAATTCGATCCAAGTCCTAGATTTGATGAAAAATGAGATCTGTGCTCAATGTGATATCGGAGAAAGTAAGGGGGAAATATTCCACATTTCTCCAACAAAATTACTTCTTTTGGCAAAAGATCTAGAGTGCATCATGATTAATTTTGACGCTTCCAAACGGGCAGTTTTGATGGAAACTTCTGAAACTTTTCTGTCAATTGATAGACTGGAAACTACACAAACACAAAGATTATCTAGTTTGTCGTTGCAAGATATTACTGATGTTTTTAGTCCTATATTTGATGAAATTGGACTTAACTCAGAAAATGTAACTAAAGAAGTTTTTTTTGAATCATTAAAGAAGCAAGCAAATTGGCATAATATTGTCCGCAAACAAATAAAAGAATATCTTATGCAAACAGGTATAAAAAATACTGACAGTGAAACCATAGAAGAGAATCGAAAGGTTGAAACCCTAACACTTATTTGTGAATATGTTGAGGACTTGACATTGTTTGATTCCCAGGTGCTCCTGTAAGCCACATCTAATGTTGTTTACAACCAAGAAGATATTCTAAATGAAGATAGTGAGCAGACCTCTCTTTTTGATGTAAATAACTGTGCAATTTTTTAAGAATTATTTTACAGACTCATTAAGCTTTCAGTGGGGATTGCCCTGCTGAAAGCATCATTTTTTTTGCAATTTAATCAAATTTGGCGGTTACATAAAGTGCTCTGTGGTCTGACAAAGATTTTTCAGGCTGATCTAGAGAAAAAGTGTCTTTTACAAGCTGTATATCTAGATCCACTCTTTGTCGAGAGCTCCTGTCTAAAAGCACATAATCATCGATATCCCATGGTGAGCTAGAAGGTTTTTCCCCTATAATATATGTTCTAAGAAGATCAGTGTGTGTGGCATTGTCGGGATTCAGCTGAGGGTGCTTTTCGGCATAGAGGTCATAATAATTTTGAGAAATGCCTAAAGTAGAGTATTCATCATTTTGAGAGCCCGTCCTCTGAATATTTAAATCACCCATCAACAGGCACGGTTTATCTGATTTTTGCTTTAAAGATTCGATAGTCTTTGTGACGAGCTCAAATTGTTCTTTCCGTTTCTGCATGCATTCTTTAGTCTCTCCGGTTTTTAAATGGGCGGTCAAGATCCAACATAGAGGTGTTTCCATACAAAATATCCCACGCATGAAAGAGGTGTGTTTGCTAAAGGATATGAAAGAAGGGTCGCCTATCATTGGATATTTTGAAGCGATAAACAAGCCACTATCAAGCTGAAATGGATTAGGGCCAATTCTGGTAAAGAAATGAGAGTATTGGTCTTTCAATCGAGCACATAGATCTAAAGATGGACCGTAAGAGACTTCTTGCATGACAAGAATGTCTGGACCCATCTGCTTGATCAATTCTGCAATTTTATCTGTACGTTCTCGTGCAGGGGAAACGCCACCGAAGGCAAGTGGGAGCCCGCCCCAAAACATGCAACCGTTAAAGGTCATTGCTTTCAAGATGTTGTTAGAGCAACTTGGTACAGGAGCATTCCCTGGGATATAAGTGTAAGGTTTTGTTGCTATCAAAGAACCTATACATTCGCTTATTCCTCCAGCTAAAGATAAGGCAATTGTCAAAGGTGCCAGAGCTATGTTGAGAATCATCGCAACGGATCGTTGCATTTTCTCAATGGTTGGAGCAGAACTATGAACAGGAGTAAGGAAATTGCGAAGCACTACTTCG
>JBGAFY010000049.1:0-8578 GCA_044226975.1 Rhabdochlamydiaceae bacterium | reverse complement strand
AGTTGCCTTCGATTCAGGGCTAAGGACAATTTGCACGTCTGCGCCGTTATTAGCATAATGTAGCGTTGTAACTTTATCTTGAGTAGAGGCTTTAATAAATTTCCACTCTAAACGACTTGCAACCCATGCTTGAAGGTAAAGGGCTTGGATGCGTAAGTGACAAAAGAAATTTGTGCTCGTTGCGTTGTAGGCGATCTCCACTCTCTTTGTTTTTTTTAATTGCTCTAGTCTATCAGGGAGATTAAATACTGAGCTCATGGTATTGCGCCATGGTTCTGTTCGCGCCCAGTTGAGATCGGCAATGTCGACTTGAGACTCAATTCTAATGTCGAGTAATGCTTGTGAAAAGGCTGAGAGATTTTCGGCAGATTCCGAATCAAAAATAAAACGATTAGTGAATTGTCTGACTTGAGAGAGAATGGGGTTTGGATGTGTAGGATCGTCTGATTGGATTACATAAAGCGGTAAATCTGGAAGAATATGAGGGAGCACTACAAATGAAGCGCGCTCGAGCATGTTCACAGAAGTCTCAATTTCAATCCAATCACATGCAATGTCGGGTTCACCTTTATTAGGGGCAAGGACAGAAATTTTTGTACTGAGAAAATCTTCTTTGACTGCAGGGTCGACGATCACCATGATCACACGCGCAGGGAACTTTTCAATCACATTTAAAGCAACGCGCCGAATGTAGTCGACTCGAGTATTGCGTTGGGTAAAAAAAAGCAAATTGAACAGACAGGCTCGTGTTTTATTGCTGCCTTCTAATCTTTCCCAAATACGGTTCAGCTCATTTTCGATTTGTGCAGTAGGGACAACTGTGAGTTGGGACATTAAATCAATCTCCATTTGCGCTTGTCACGAGCTAACATCTCATCAGCTGCTTTTGGCCCCCAGCTTCCAGCAGGGTAGTTAGGAAAATCAGAGGCTGGCTGTGCAGCCCAAAAATTAAGCAGGGGAGTTAGCCATTTCCAGGATCCAAAGACTTCATCTTCTCTAGCAAAAAGAGTGCTATCACCCGCAATACAGTCAAGGATCAATCGTTCATAAGCTTCTGGTGCTGATAATCCGAAATAGGAGCCATATCGGAAGTCCATTTTAACTGGTTGGATCGTTGGGCTAGTTCCTGGAACTTTACAGTTTGTTTTTAAAGAGATCCCTTCATCTGGCTGGATGCGGATCGCTAAAACGTTGGGTTCATTCCGTTTTTCTGGGCTTTGAAAGAGAACGCTGGGAGGATCTTTAAATGTGATGGCAATCTCAGTTGCACGCTTAGGAAGTCTTTTACCCCCTCTGAGATAAAAAGGGACGCCTGCCCAACGCCAATTGTCGATCAAAAGATGAAGTGCTGCAAATGTCTCCATTTTCGAATCAGGGGCGACATCCTTTTCTTGCCTGTATCCTTTGACAGGTTCTCCATTGATATATCCCGAAGCATACTGACCGCGTACCGCATTTATGGCGAAATCTTCTTCTTTGAATGGACGAAGAGCTTGGAGGACTTTCACTTTTTCATCTCGAATTGCATTTGCTGAAAGGTTAACTGGGGGTTCCATTGCGACCAAGCTCAACAATTGCATCATATGGTTTTGGACGATGTCGCGCAGCAGACCGGCTTCTTCCCAAAATTTTCCGCGAGTACCAACCCCAATATCTTCGGCCACGGTGATCTGAACATGGTCGATATAGCGATTGTTCCATACAGACTCGAAAAGAGAGTTGGCAAAACGGAAGACCAAGATGTTTTGGACAGTTTCTTTACCGAGATAGTGGTCGATGCGGAAAATTTGATTTTCTTTGAGGAATTTCTTGAGCTCTCCTTGCAAAGCAATAGCGGAATCGATGTCATGGCCAAAGGGTTTTTCAATAATTACGCGCGACCAGCGGTCTTTGACGACATCTTCATTGTAGATCAATCCGTGTTGGTGGAGTTTTTCGCATATTAGAGTAAAAAAGCTTGGTTGTGTGGAAAGATAGAAGACGCGATTGCCTTTGGTCCCAAGTTTTGCATCGAGCTCATTTAGGAATGTCTTGAGCTTTTCATAACCAGCATCGTCATGAAATTCAGACTGATGATAGAAGATTTGCTCTTTAAAATTGTTCCAGAGAGTTTGATCGATTGGTTTGACTCGAGAAAAGTCGCTGACTGCCTTCTCCATTTCTTGTCGGAATTGATCGTGCGTCTTGTCTCTTCTGGCAAAAGCCACACATGCAAACTGGGGGCATAGTTGCCCTTCACGCGTAAGATTATAGAGCGCAGGCATGAGTTTACGGGCAGTTAGATCGCCTGTTGCTCCAAAGATCACGAGGATACAAGGGTCAACAATGGTTCTGAGCTGGCCTGATTCGTTCAAAGGGTTAGCAGGATTGTCCACAAGAATCTCCGAGAAATCGAATAGCTTATCTTCATATTAATGATAACGCAGAGATTTTTCATTAGAAATTTAAAAAGGTGTACCAAGATCTAAAATTACACTCCAGCAAACATAGTTCAGAAAGCTGAAGAAATATCAGGTAAAATTCTTGCTTATCATGCATATCCTGTCGCTTGCGATCCTGCAAATCTTGTTTTCTTTTAATAATAACAAGATAAGCAGGATTTGCAAGATAGAGATATTACTTTGGATGGCTCACAATAGATGGCATAGAGTCAAGATAGCTTTGCAAGATGATGGCTGCTGCAAGAGAGTCTGCGACTGCGACGCGTTTTTTGCGCTTCATGCCTGAATCTTTTAAGGAACGCTCTGCTTGTGCAGATGAAAGGCGCTCGTCCCACATTTCGACGGGGAGTGAAAACGCTTCTTCAATCTTGCGGGCAAAAAGCTGGGCATTGATCGCCATTTCACCGGTTTTACCATCGAGGTGTAAAGGATTGCCAACGACGAACTTGATAATGGGGGAATAGGGTTGTAAAATCTTGCGAAGTTCAGCAAGGGTTTCTACAAAATTATGGGAAAGGATGATTGTCCCAAGAGGGGTAGTAATGCGAGAAGGATCGGAGATCGAAACCCCGAACCCCTTCTCACAAAAAACTAACCCCGCGACCCGACCCATTTGTTTAGATTGAAGGGTCATATAAACCATGCCACGACTGCTGCAATGAAGTCACGAAATAGAGGATGAGGGTCGGTCGGTTTTGACTTGAACTCTGGATGGAACTGTACTCCGAGCATCCACGGATGGTCTTTCACCTCTGCAATTTCACATAATGATCCATTTTCTAAAACTCCAGAGAGGACCAGTCCTTCTTTTTCACAGGCTTCTTTAAAAGCATTGTTAAACTCAAAACGATGGCGGTGTCTTTCGGAAATCTTAGTGGATTGATATGCTTTTTCAGCTTTTGTTCCTGGCTTGATCATACAAGTAAATGCTCCAAGGCGCATTGTTCCGCCGAGGTTTTCGACGCCTTGTTGTTCACTTAATAGAGAAATGACCGGGTGAGGTGTATGAGGATCCACTTCAGTAGAATTGGCATCGGCAAATCCTAAGACATGGCGTGCAAACTCAACGCAGAGCACTTGCATCCCCAAGCATAGGCCAAAATAAGGGATTTTCTTTTCCCTGCAGTATTTAGCTGTTAAGATTTTTCCCATCCATCCCCTTTCGCCAAAGCCACCTGGAACAAGATACCCATCGCATCCGGCTAGGGCTTGCTCGATATTTTCCGATTCAGCGAGCTTGTCGGACTCAAAACGGCGGATCTCAAGGTCAACTTGGTTTGCTATTGCTGCGTGGTGGAGCGCTTCAAAGACAGATTTATAAGCGTCTTGATGTTGGAGGTATTTTCCAACGATACCAATGACAACTTTGCCTTTAGGATGGCGCATCTTGTCAAGCATTTGGTCCCATTTTGTCAGGTCTGCTTTGCCCTCAGGTAAAGAGAGCATTTGGCACTTTGCTATCGAGCCCTTGAATGTTGAGGTTCACAGGTACTTCATAGATGCTGAATGCGACATCAGGCTCATCAATGACGGCTTCTCTAGGAACGCTGCAGAAAAGGCTGATCTTATCTTTGATCTCATCTGGCAATGAATTTTCGCAACGGCAGAGGATGATGTCGGGGATGATCCCAATCTCTCGCAACACTTGGACAGAATGTTGTGTTGGTTTAGTTTTTAGCTCGCCGGCAGCTTTGAGAAGAGGGACATATGTTAAATGGATGTTAATACAATCTTTAGGGCGCTCATGGCGGAATTGGCGGATGGCTTCCATAAAAGGGAGGGATTCGATATCGCCAACAGTACCACCAATTTCAACGAGCACAACGTCAGGATGTTCACTTTGTTTAGCACACTGTAATATCCGTTGTTTGATCTCGTCGGTGACATGGGGGATGACTTGGACTGTCTTGCCTAAATAATCGCCTCTGCGCTCGCGTTTGATGACAGCATCGTAGATCTGGCCAGAAGTTGCATTGGATAGTTTGCTGATCAGTGCATTGGTGTAACGATAATAATGTCCTAGGTCGAGGTCGGTTTCTGCGCCATCGTCTGTTACGTATACTTCCCCGTGTTGGAAAGGGTTCATCGTCCCAGGATCGACGTTTAGGTAGGGGTCTAACTTGAGCATTGCAATTTTCAGGCCGCGGCTTTCTAGTAGTAAAGCGATGGAAGCGGAAGTCAAACCTTTGCCTAGGGAGGAAACAACTCCTCCAGTAATAAAAATATATTTTGGGTTCATAATCCTAGCCCTTAGAAAAAGCCCATTCTAACTATTTAGGACAAAAAATTCTAGTATAGAACGTTTTCAGGCTTTTATCCTTCTTTTCCTGCTTATTATGAATCAAAAAAATATTTTACAATTTTAACTTCTACTTGCCAGGTAATTCCTCAACGTTTAAAAATTAGGAAAATAATTATTGGAACCGTCATTTTATATGGTAGTTAGTCTTTTTCAATTATTTTCCATTGGAGTAGGCCCATCTAGTTCCCATACAGTTGGACCTATGCGCGCGGCAAGACAGTTCGTCCTTGAGCTTGAAACACTCGAACTTCTCGAAATGACAGATAGCATTAAAATCGATTTATATGGTTCCTTAGCAATGACAGGGGAAGGGCATGCAACAGATAAAGCGATCCTCCTTGGTCTAGAAGGGTACACTCCCGAAGGAATTGATCCTAATATTGTCGATAGCCGTGTTTTAGAGATAAAAACTGAAAAGAAAATAAACCTCCTTTCCCTTAGGGAAATTGCGTTTGATTTCAATATGGAATTTGTTTTCCATAAAGGTAAAAGACTTCCTTATCATTCCAATGCGATGAAGATCACTGCTTGTGATGCCTGCGGAAACGAGCTCCATTCTAAAATTTACTATTCTGTTGGCGGTGGGTTTGTAGTATCGCAAGACCAAATTGTGCAATGCCACCACAGCCGCAATCAAACTGTGACTGTTCCCTATCCATTCAAGACATGCCAAGAGCTTTTGGTTCATTGCAATCGAGAAAATAAGTCGATATTTGAGATCGTTCTTGAGAATGAAAAATGCTGGAAATCAGAAGATTCAATCCGGCAAGGGATCCTTCAAATTTGGCAAGTCATGCAAGATTGCGTAAAACGAGGGATCAACCAAGAGGGAATCCTTCCCGGAGGGCTCAATGTGAAGCGTAGAGCTTCCAAAATGTATCGTGAATTGATCAAGAACGGGGAAGACCTCGGCGATCCTTCTGAAATTTTCGATTGGGTGAGCTTGTTCGCACTTGCAGTCAATGAAGAAAATGCTGCAGGCGGACGTGTCGTCACAGCTCCAACAAATGGTGCTGCAGGGATCATTCCAGCTGTCCTCCATTATTATCAAAAGTTCACTCCTAATCCTACTGCTGAAGGAATCGTCACATTTTTCCTCACAGCTACTGCGATCGGTATCTTGTATAAAGAAGGTGCCTCCTTGTCAGCAGCTGAAATGGGATGTCAAGGAGAGGTCGGTGTGGCTTGTTCAATGGCTGCCGGTGGATTGACCGCAGCTCTTGGCGGTACAAATGCACAGATTGAGAACGCCGCTGAAATTGGTATGGAACATAACCTCGGCCTTACATGTGATCCAATTGCAGGGTTAGTTCAGATTCCATGTATCGAGCGCAATACGATGGGAGCAATTAAAGCCATTAATGCCTCTAGGCTTGCTATGAATGGCGATGGTGACTTCCGCGTGACGCTAGACCAAGTAATTCAGGCGATGCGCCATACTGGTGAAGATATGAAACACGTTTATAAAGAGACCTCCGAAGGAGGGCTAGCCCTTTACGTACCTGTGAGCGTTCCTGAATGTTGAGGTAATGTCCATGATTTCTCTGCAGCACTTGGCTACTGAATTCACTTTAGAAATTCCTGCCATTCTGCAGGACTTGCAACATGTTTCTCTAGATCCTTTCGATCTCCCAAACACTTCTGATGTCATCGCCCCCTTGTTTTCTCATCTTACGTCACAAAAACCCGTGCGTGGGCAAAAAGGAAAAGTTGCGCATACGCGCCGTTTGAAAGTTGGGGTAGTATTTTCTGGCGGACAAGCTTCTGGAGGGCACAATGTCATTGCAGGGCTTTTTGATGCACTCAAAAAAATGGACAAACATAGTGAGCTTATAGGTTTTATAAATGGTCCAGACGGTATCATTAAAAATAAGATCAAAGCCATCAATGCGGAATTGCTGAAAGGCTACCGCAATCAAGGGGGATTTGACTTGATTGGTTCAGGCAGGACAAAAATTGAGTCTGATGAACAATTAGAGCAGAGTTTAGCGACTGTCAAAGTCCTTGGGCTAGACGGTCTCGTTGTGGTTGGAGGGGATGATTCAAATACGAATGCAGCAGTCCTGGCAGAATATTTTCTTGCACATGGTGTTTCTACTAAGGTCATAGGGGTGCCAAAGACAATTGACGGCGATTTAAAAAATGCTTATGTTCCTGTTTCTTTTGGTTTTGACACTGCCGCCAAAGTTTATTCAGAGCTCATTGGAAACATTGCTCGTGATGCTCTTTCAGCTAAGAAGTATACCCATTTTATTAAACTCATGGGCAGGTCAGCCTCTCATATAGCTCTAGAGTGTGCTTTAGCTACCCAAGTTAATGCTGTATTGATTAGCGAAGAGGTGTCAGAAAAGAAATTAACGCTACGTCAGATCACAAACTCCTTAGCAGACATCATTTGTGAACGCTCTGACCTCAATAAAAATTACGGGATAATCTTAATTCCCGAAGGGCTTATCGAATTTATTCCTGAGATAGGAAGCTTAATTTCTGAACTCAACCACCTTCTTGCTAAAGAAACATCTCCTAAACTTCAAGAGCTCCGTTCCAAACTGTCAAAAGAGAGCTTGGTTTGTTTTGATTCTTTGCCAGAAAAAATCCAAATGCAGCTATTTATGGACAGAGACCCTCATGGAAACGTTCAAGTCTCTAAAATCGAGACAGAAAGCCTGCTAATCGAGACTGTTTCGAATGAGCTTAAACAACGATCCAATGCTGGGAAGTTCAAAGGGAAGTTTAGTCCAGTTGCTCACTTTTTTGGATATGAGGGACGAGCAGGATTCCCATCGCTCTTCGACGCACATTATTGTTATGCACTCGGCATGACAGCTGCCTTATTGCTCCAATCGGGAGCAACAGGGATGATGGCATTTGTAGATGGTATTCATCGATCTGTAGTGGACTGGTCAATTGGGGGTCTGCCTTTAACCAGATTGTTCAATTTAGAGAAGCGATCAGGAAAGTGGAAGCCTGTCATTCAAAAAGCCTTGGTCGATCTCAAAGGAAAGCCATTTCTGTACTTGCAAGCACATCGAAGCCAGTGGGCTAAAGGAGACGAGTATCGTTTTCCTGGTCCTATCCAGTTTTTTGGTCCTCGAGAATTATGTTTTAGCATTCCCATTTCCTTGCGCCTAGAATACCAACCCTAATATTCCACTGTTTATTGAAAACGGGATTTGCAGACGTACGCAACAAGTTAGTCTCAAAATTCCATCAGCACAAAAGAAGAAAAGAATTTACCACAGAGTCGAAGAGAGTACAGAGGAAGAGTAATTAGAATACGCTGCTATAAAGACTCCCTTTCTCGATTTCACGAGAAAGGGAGCACTATTTTCTTACTCTGTGTTCTCTGTGTCTCCATCTTAAACTCTGTGCTGATGGAATTTTATAGACTTATGAGGATTAACATCTTTGAGGGACAGATGTAGATAACGGACGAGGAGCTTGTAAAAATTTGAGCCTCCAAAGGTAAATGCCAATAATCATTCCGGCGTAAATTGCGACAAAAGTCCAGGCGATGACAGTGTTATAATTTTGCCCTACACCCAAAAAGAAGATCGGAGCAGAAAGAAAGACCCAAATCCCAATAGATCCAGATGCTGTTACAAAGATACTGTCTCCTAAAGCATACAAGATCGCCCCTATGTTCCACTGCAAATTTTGCAATAATAAAAAGATAAGAGTGAGCGTCACGCTACTGAGCAGGGAAAAACTTGCTTCATAGCCTTGCCAAAGAGAAGGGAAAGCCCAAAGAATTGCACATTCAATAAACATCATCACAACGGAAAGGATGGTCGAAGTTCTTAAAATACTTCCGATATAATCTTTTCTCCCTTGT
>JBGAFY010000048.1:0-10865 GCA_044226975.1 Rhabdochlamydiaceae bacterium | reverse complement strand
TACCCCCCAAAATTTGAATCGAAAATCGGCTCAAAAGAACCAGAAAATCGACAAAAGCTTAATTCAGAGACTGTCTCTTAGCTACTTTTTCTCTAAAATTTGTGGTTAAATTCAACTTAAGCCTATTTACCCCAAAAAAAAGCGAAAAAAGCTACAAAATATTCGGAATTCGACACTCGTTCTCTAAGAGATATAGAGAATATGTTTGATAAGAATCAATAACGAAATCATCTGCTCGCATTAAAAATCGTCTTCTTTCGCTCTATCTGCAAGAGCTTTCGCCTTTATTTTAAAAAGGCACATATCAATACGTGCCCAGTTGTGAAAAAAAGGCGATTAGAGGATTTGGCTAGAAACGTTAAAATTATAGCGCTTCTCTTTAGAGACATTCTCTTAGCCATAGCTCATCTAAGCCCAGGATTTAGTGGCTTCTTTGAAATCCAATGTCTCACAATTTTAAGAAGTTATGTATAATAAAGATATTATATTTTATAATAATTCCGTTCTACAAACTAAAAACTTTAATTTAAATCGGAGTCCTTATTCATGACTACTTCAAATCCTTGCACCGGCTTCATCAACAAATACTACCCAGTCTTCGAACCAGCCTTCGAATATATCGAACAAAAAAAAATCAGCATTTTTTCCGGGGTATCAGGAGCGATCTTAGGGAATATATTTGCGACTACCGCATTGTTCGTAAGCAAAAGCGAATATGGCTTAGCGGGAAATCTCATAGTTAATCTAACAGGTGCGGGTGCTGGCGGTGCATTATTTGCATTAGCTGGGAAGGTGGTAGAAGGATATCTAGAAGCCAAAAAGATGAACTTTCAATTTCCTGAGAGTAAGACATCTAAGGAAGGTAACAGCAGTGAAGTGATTGGAGAAGCTGTTGATGAAATTAATTTAACAGATCTTGCTTTGAATAAGGCGTAATACAATCTACTTTACAGCAAAACAAATAAAAAACCCAGGATCATCAATCTTGGGTTTTTTTATTGTCTCACTTGAATCTATTCATTTTTTTGGGATTATCCTTCCCATTTCATTTTAATTTAGCGTAATAGAACACTAACACGAATCGAAATTCATATTTTTGTGAACAACTTTATAAAGAACTATTCTTTTGTGTTTTTGTTATAAGTTGCAAAATAATGAAATTTTCCATAATAAAAAAAATAGAGAGAAACACATCGCATTGTGGATAGGTTCATGCGACACACTATTTTTTTATTTGGTGAAGCTGAACGAGGAGAATTTTGCACTCCTATGATTTGCAAAACTTTGCCTCAGCTTGCACACGTCTACGGGAATCCACCTCAAGAGAGCCAAGGGCTCTTCTATGCCATCCAAAGTCTTATGTATGAACGCGAGCTCATTTATTTTCGCATAAGCGAAGAAGGATTCAGCTATCAAGAATATATGCGGGGAATTAAGTTCCTCAAAGACTCTCAACTCAAGATCCCCTCGCTCAGTGCAATTTGCATGCCAGGAGTTGGGGACCAAGAGATTTTAGAAGCCACATTGCCGGTCTGTGAACATTATCGCAGTCTTCTGATCATCGGCGAAAAAGACCTGTATGACTTTCTCACTAACTAAAATATTTGACTAGGCCTTCATCCGTAGGCTGAAGTGTTTTAGCCCCTTGATTCCAATTAGCAGGACATACTTCGCCGTTTCTTTCAAATGAGATCAGGGCATCTAGTAGCCGTAAGCTTTCATCAACAGAGCGTCCTATTGGAAGATCGTTGATTAATTGATGGCGGATGATCCCTTGACGATCGATGAGAAATTGGCCGCGGTATGCTATCCCTTCATCTTCTTTTAAGACTTGATAGTTCTTAGCGATCGATTTATTAATATCCGACACAATAGGATACTCCACACCTTCAATCCCACCTTTGCTCTTCGGAGTCTTTACCCATGCAAGGTGAGAATATTCGCTATCGACAGAACAAGCGACAACGACTGCGTTGCGATCAGCAAATTTTGCCGACTGTTCTTGAAAAGCATGAAGCTCAGTTGGACAAACAAAGGTAAAATCTAAGGGATAAAAGAAAAAAATGACGTATTGTCCCAAATAGTCCCTTAAAGAAAAGTCAGAGATAATTCGGTCTTTGACGATAGCTTTGGCGGTGAAGTATGGAGCGGATTTTCCAATCATTGGATAAGTCATAAAAACCTCAAAATTAAGTTAACTTTGGATCATATACTTAATCTCCAAAAATTTCACGCGCCTTTGTAAGCCAATTTTCTTCTTTGAGCGTAGTCGATTCACCATGGCCTGGAAAAACCTGTGTTTCTGGTGGCAGTGCGGATAATTTTTTCAGAGATTCCCACATTTTTTCAGGTTCAGCCGTAGGGAAGCTTATGTTACCAATAGTGCCCCGAAAAAGGGTGTCTCCAGAGAGCAGCACGCGCTGCTCTGGAAAATAAAAGCTCATCCCTCCAGGAGAATGCCCAGGGGTATGGATAGCTTGAAATTTTAAATTTCCAACGGTGTACCATTTCCCATCTTCTAGAAAGCCGTCAGGGATGACCCCTTCAATGCTAAAAAAGAGGGGCAGACCATCCTCTCCAGGATTTTCTAAGTTTCGAGCGTCTAATTTGTGAACAAAAACTTTACAGTTGTACTGAGATTTCAAACTCTTAATGGAGCCAATATGATCCCAATGAGAATGGGTTAAATAAATATTTATTAATTTAAGATGCTTGTCTTTAAGCACTTGAGGGAGTATCAGATTGAGTCCAGGAGGCGCATCAAACAATGCGGCCTCTTGCGTTTGTGGGCATGCAATTAAGATGCCATTTGTCTCAAACGGCCCAGAAGGGAAGACCTCTAGGATCATAAAAACTTTACAGGGGTAAAAAAGATGCGCACCGGAGAGGATTCGAACCTCTGACCTCCCGGTTCGTAGCCGGGTACTCTATCCAGCTGAGCTACCAGTGCATGAGCGTGCTCATTTTGACGAAACTTATCATTTTAGTGCAATGAGTATATTCGATATGTTATATTTCCTTATTCAAAAATGATATACTAAGTATGCCGCTACACAGAAAAAAAATTGTAATTTTAGGAGCTGGACGCGTAGGGACACGCTTAGCTTCTGTCCTTTCTTTGGAAGAACACGATGTGACGGTCATCGATCGTGATCCATCAGCTCTAAAGACCATTGCTGCAGAATCAGACGTTGCAACACGCGAAGGATCTGCTACAGACATTGAGCTCCTACACGAACTGATGGAAGGTGGGGCAGATTATTTTCTTGGTCTGACGGGAGATAATGAAAAAAACTTAGTCTCTTGCAGCATCGCTAAAAATCTAGGCTATAAGACAACTATCGCTAGAGTCCAAGATTATGCGCATATCTGTCAATCGCGACTGGATGTCGCGCGTTTATTCTTCGTCGATCATTTGATAGGCACTGATACAGTAATCTCCCAAGAGATCATGAAGAGCCTTCTCTATCCCCAAGACGATTCTGCTGTCAACTTCGCTCAGGGCAGCGTCCAATTGCATCAAGTGCTTATAACAGAACATTGCGCAAGCTCTGGGATCACGATCAAAGACCTGCCTTTACCGCACAACGTCCTTGTAGGCCTCATCCTCAGAAAAGAGGGCGCTATCTCAAAGATTATTTACCCCTGCGGAAATGACGCTCTTAAACCAGGAGATAGGGTCACTGTCATCGGAGAGCCACATGCATTCGAAGAAGCGGCTCTGTTGTTTGGTAGTGCGCCAAAAAAATTGCGGTCCGTGTTTCTTTCTGGAAATACCAACCTTGTCCAAGCTCTATCTTTGCAGCTTTCTTCAATGAAAGCCTCAGTAACAATATTCGAAGAAAATCTCGAGCAATGCCAGCTGCTCGCCCGCAAACTTCCTCATATTACTGTTCTCAACCGCGATCCAGCCGATTATCATTCCCTAGTTTCAGAAAATGTCCAACAATGCAACGCATTCATTGCATGTTACGATTCAACAGAAAAGAACATCGTATCTGCAGCGGTCGCAAAACAGGCTGGTTGCACCCTTGTCGTCGCCATGGTCTCTGATGTGAGCTTTGTGCCCTTATTGAAACGCCTAGGCATCCACGCTGTTGCTTCTGCAACAGTCAGTGTCGTCGAGAGGATTCGCTCGATCATCGACGGTGGCGGCATCGCATCTGTTTCCAGTGCACATGATGGACTCGTTAAAATATTGGAAAAAAGGGTATCTCCTCATTCTAATCTTATTGGAGTGCCCATATCGCAATGCCGTCACCTGCTACCAAAAGACTGTTTGCTCGCCATGATAGAAAATCGAGGCAATGTCATGATTCCCCGTGGCAATCATATTCTATGTCCGGGAGACACCGTGATTGTTTTAAGCGATCCGGACCACGTCAACGCCTTAACTGAGATCCTCTGATGTCCATCTCTCTGCGTGAAATTGCTCGCCTCTCAGCAACCCTCACCGGATATTTTTCTGTCTTACTGATTATTCCTGCACTATTCGCTCTTTCCGTAATTGTTTTCTCTCCTAGAACACACATTCCAGATTACGAAGCTTTAATGGGCTTTTCGACGGCTCTTCTCTCCGGAGGTGCTATTTATTTCCTATTACGCAAGCTGGGCAAAGGCGCCAAAGGAGTCTTGTATCGAAAAGAAAGCATTCTCCTCGTCGTGGGAATGTGGGTCCTCCTTCCTTTGATTGCAGCAATCCCTTTTGTTTTTTCACAAGCATATCTCACTTTCTCCGATGCTTACTTCGACGCCGTTTCCGGCCTGACTACGACAGGTGCAACTGCCCTGTCACCCCAAGCATTGCTCGAAGGGCCAGCAGAAAAAATGGGATTGGCGTTGATCTTCTGGAGGAATTTCCTGCAATGGATCGGTGGAATTGGCATTGTAGTCCTATTCCTTTATCTGTTGCCCGTGCTTTCTACAAGCGGCAAAATGTTGTTCGAGACCGAAATTCAAGGTCCTGACAAAGAGTCCTTGACTCCAAGAGTAAAACATACTGCCCGCCTGATCTTTCAAATTTACCTCGGGCTGACCCTTCTGCAAATTATCTTATTATACACAACGAATCCCACTCTCTCGCTTCTTGATGCCTCGTGCGTGGCTTTTTCTACTATTTCTACAGGGGGATTTTCATTTTTTAGTACTGGGCTTGATATTTTAGAAAACCACTGGACTCAAGGGATCGTAATGACCTTTATGATCCTTGGAAGCATCAATTTTTCATTATATTATTACTGCCTTCGTGGAAAATTTTACCTACTCAATCAAAGGGAACTGAAATATTTTCTAGGCTCGTGCTTTTTTTCAATGGTGCTCGTAGTCCTGTTATTGTGGTCTTATCATTCTTTTACATTTTCTGAAGCCTTTAGAAAGGGAAGTTTTGAAGCCATTGCCGCACACACTTCGACGGGATATTCTATTCAAAATTATCAGAAATGGCCGCCAAGTGTGCAAGTCGTTTTGATCTTTATCACCTTCATTGGTGGAATGTCAGGATCGACGGCAGGAGGATTGAAGGTGAGTCGTTGGATGATCGCTTTCAAAGGTTTATCACACTCCATTCGCTCTCTTTATAGACCCCATGAAGTGCGCTCTTTAAGCATAGGAGAGCGCACAATTGCAGATTCCACTCTTCAGCGAGTCCTCCTCACTATCCTCGCATGGTTTCTTGCATGCACTGTGGGGGTATTTTTGCTTGTCTTTGATGGAAGCTCTCTCTCTTCTTCTTTTACGATCATCACAAGCATGATCAACAATGCTGGCCTGACCTTTATAGACTGTCAAGGGATCGATACTTGTTCAGTACTTCCCCATTTTTCTAAGGCTGTTTGTTGCGCATTCATGCTATTAGGAAGGATTGAGCTTTTTGCTGCTTTAGCATTATTCTTCCCATCATTTTGGAAAAACAATCGATGAAACATTGGATATTCTTGCTCAAACACCCGCATACCCCAGATGCTGCCTACGAAGAGCTCTTGCTGCTTGGCTTTCAAGATCTTTACACCATCGAAGAAGGAAAATATATCTTAATTGGCGGCAGTGCCCCCGATGCTTTTTCTCCACCAGTTCTAAAGACTTTAGAAGAACCTCAAGAACTTTCGGATGAAATTGATTGGGCTTCACAATGGGAGATTTTTTCTCCAACATTTAAAGATGGAATTTTTCAGGTCGATATTGATGACGAGTCTATCCAATTGCTACCGGGAAAAGGATTTGGCGATCTATCTCATCCAACCACACAATTGATGATGCGTCTCATGGCACCCTATGTGAAAGATAAGATCGTGCTGGATATTGGTTGCGGCTCTGGAATTCTGTCACTGGCCGCAGCAAAAGGCGGCGCTCGCAAAGTATACGGAATTGACATCAGTGAAGATGCCATTGAACATGCCAATAACAATTGCGAGGCTAATAATTTGTGCGAAGTCGTGGAATTTTCTACACATTTAGAAAACGATTGGCCTACACAAATGGATGTGATTTTGATGAACATGACATTTGGCGAACAAAAGATAGCGCTAGAGTCATATCCTCTCGGTTTAAAGAATCCTGCAAATAGTTGGTAGTCACTTCAGAATTCTACGAACAATTGGTTGAATGGTCGAAATGGGTCAAACTTGGGCTGGAACTTTATCAAGAACAATAGACTAGGCTTGAAATCTAGACAACTGCTCTGATACAAATTTTAGGTTTGTAAAAGTCTGGTAATATTGAGAAGGTGTCATGCAAAAAAAGTTTTCACACTGATTCGCACCTTTTT
Source organism: Rhabdochlamydiaceae bacterium (assembly GCA_044226975.1). Lineage (GTDB taxonomy): Bacteria > Chlamydiota > Chlamydiia > Chlamydiales > Rhabdochlamydiaceae > JBGAFT01. The sequence goes on along the minus strand of JBGAFY010000048.1, from coordinate 4,102 downwards.
CAAGTAAATAATGATAGGCAATTTCACTATTGGTTTGGCTCGTCTTACTTGTTAGATGTTGGCGGCAATGGTGTTTGATCTGAGAATCAAGCGCTTCAAGATCAGCACCCTTGGAGATCAATAAATCCACTACCTTCTTAAAATTATCTGGAAAAAACATAAAATATTTGCTCTCAGCCACTATGTGCAATAAACTCTGTTTGTCTCCCGATGAATGGTCTTGCGAGAATTTATGCTCTCACCCTTACTCAAAACTCTGGGATATGTTAAACAATGTATCCAAACTGACAGGCATCGAAATCGAAGTAGGTACAGAAATGCCAAATGTCTTAATCGTGAGGGAAGTTGCAGTTCTTAAATCATATTTTCACTAATCGGATATTGATGTTTTCCTAGGTTTGTGTACTTACAGCCTCCTCTTCGGCATGTGGGTATAACTTAGGATCAGTAGGAGCTTGAGCACGAAGTTCGGGATCATTTTCCATAAAATATGTAGAAGTTCATGGGCTAAAACTACGCTTGAAGAATAAGGCAGAGGGTGATTTCCACGATTGATGTACTTTAAATAAACTAAGATCTTTCTCAGGAAATCCACTGACGCAAGAGCTGATTTTCTTTTTTTTTTCAAAATCTGCAATGAAACTATGTAGATCCACACCATCATTGTTTAATTTAATTTTAATCTGACCTTCAATATTAATACCGAATATTTGTTGTAATAGGCTTTGCCCACTTGCGATTGTTAAAATAGTGTACACATCAGAAATTACTTTTTTGCGAAATAATTTATCGCCTTCAATCTCTAAATGCGTTTTATTTCTCACAAATTTGACAAATAGATCTTTTCCAATTTTTACACCTTAAGCAAGAGGTCGTCGATGTAAATTGGCCAATGCTTCAACCTTTGGGAATAAAGATTCAAGCATTCAGATCTCTTTTGCAGAAGAAATTGTATTGTTGAATTTTTGTATCCCAAAAAGCGTTTTTTCCAAACTCATGAGGAGAAAAAGCATCTAATTTTATTTTCCCTAAAATTTTCCAAGTAAGAAAATATATGTCTTCATCAAAATCTTTAATTACTTCCCACTCTTTTGAAAATAATCCTAAATTTGCAAAAGCTTTAAAAGAAATTTTCTTGTTTTCTTCAAAATCCTAATTGAAATATGCTTTACTTGTTGGTTTGACGAAATGTAATAGCTGAAGGATCTATTGCGACAATTTTCTTGCTGACAAGACGCTCTCTCAAAAAGGTCGTTCATTTTATCAAACTTGTTCTCCTAAAACGCGTATAATGGCGTATCTTTTCCCACATTTTGGGGAAATAGAAGAAAACTCATGACGTACTTTTCGTTCCCGATTTAGAAATGTACGAACATTCAGAGTTTATAATAATAAAAATTGTTATTATTAATTATATTAAATATTTTTTTATACATACTATTTATGATCTATTATATGCTTGGTTTACACAATAACAAATTAAAATTATTAATAATAATAAGCAACAGCTTAAAATATTTTACAGTTTAACATATTCCATAAAAAAGATTCGCTTAATTTTCGATCCAGAGATAGATAAAAGTATGAGGGCCGAGCGATAGGGAAATCGAGTAAAATAGTACGATCTTTCCTGTCCTAAATGGACAATGTCAAGACCAGAGTCGAGATATCAAAACTTTCATGATGGGGAAAGAAACTCTTCTTTGACAATCGTCATCCTCTTCCACATTGATAAGGAATTCACTTATCAGAATGATTGTAAGAAGAAGAAAAAAACTTTCCAAAGAAAATGGCTCATCGTTACATCATGTCCATTCCAACATTCCTCCCATACCACCCATCATTCCTCCCATACCATTCCACCCATTCCATCCATCGATTGTTCGTGGAGTTTGCGACTTTGCTTGCTCTTCATGATCATGCAGTCGATTGTAATGAGCAAAGTTAGAAATCGATGCGGCATTTTGGCGATGCTCTTTGTCACCACTGGATCGACAACGCCATCTTTCATTAAGTCGCTGGAATTTCTCCGGTAATGCCATTGTAACTGCGTAGTTCTTCAGATCTTCATCGCGATCAAATCGTTCTGCTCGCCGCATCTAAACGCAATTGCTGTGCAGGCAGAGCAAAATGTTGCCTTTAAGATGATGTCGACTCCATACGCCTTCAGCTGAAACTGAGAGAAAGATTTGACTGCCGGAGCAATGCCATTCGCCGCTTCTGGAACAATCCCTTCACGGCAGCGCGTGTCGCGTGCAGAGCGTCTTCTACGCGTGCTTTCTTCTCTTTCAACTCAGTCTCTGTTGCAGCACCAACGTTGATCACTGCAACTCCGCCGACGAGCTTTGCAAGACGCTCCTCGAGTTTTTCACGGTCGTAATCTGAAGTAGAATTTGCAATTTCTGTGCGGATCTGAGCAATGCGCTCTTGCACTTGTTTTGGCGCACCAGCTCCGTCGACAATTGTCGTGTCTTCTTTTGATACCTTTATTTTTTTCGCTCTACCTAGATTGTTTAGGCCTACATCTTCGAGCTTCATCCCAAGTTCTTCGGTTATCACAGTTGCACCCGTGAGAATTGCAATGTCTTGTAGGATCGATTTGCGGCGATCGCCAAACGCTGGGGCTTTAACTGCACAAACTGGCAATCCTTTTTGGAGCTTGTTGACGACAAGTGTTGCCAAGGCCTCACCATCCACATCTTCAGCAATGATGAGCAAAGGCTGCGTGCCTTTCTGAAGCAACTTTTCAAGAAGAGGGACAATCTCTTTGACTGTAGAGATTTTTTTATCAGTAATTAAAATGAGTGCATTTTCTAATTCCGCGATCATTTTTTCTGCGTTCGTAATGAAATAAGGAGAGCTATACCCCTTATCAAACTGCATCCCTTCTACAACATCTAACTCTGTCTCAAGCCCCTTAGCTTCAGAAATCGTAATGGTTCCGTCTTTTCCGACTTTTTCCATTGCCTGAGCTATAATTCCACCGATCTCAGGATCATTATTAGCGGATATCGTTGCAATTTGACGCACTTCTTCCGGCTTGCTCACTGGAATAGCAATTGAATCTAAAGCTTGATTCATTGCAGTGACTGCAATCTCGATACCTTTCTTTAAGCTCATAGGGTTAGCGCCGGCAATCACGTTCTTAATCCCTTCAGATAAGATTGCCTTTGCAAGCACGATTGCTGTCGTGGTGCCATCGCCAGCAATATCAGCTGTCTTGCTCGCTGCTTCTTTAACGAGTTGCGCGCCCATGTTTTCGAATTTATCTACTAGATTGATCTCTTTTGCTACAGTCACTCCGTCTTTTGTGGAGAGAGGAGCACCAAACCCGCGAGTGATCACTACGTTGCGGCCTTTAGGTCCCAGCGTGACAATGACTGCTTTTGCTAAAGTTTCAACACCTTTTTGGATCGACTTTAAAGCGTCTTCCTTAAACTTCATCATTTTAGACATAATTTATTTCTCTCCTGATCAATTGAGAACGACTAAGATATCATCTTCAGACAGAATCAAATACTGAGTATCTTGTTCATCTGTCTTCACTTCGGTTCCTGCATAAGAAGAGAAAAGGACTTGGTCTCCTACGCGGATGTTCATCGGTGATAAGGTGCCATTATCATCGGTTTTGCCAGGACCGACAGCGATAACTTCGCCGTGCTTGGGTTTTTCTTGAGCGGTTTCAGGAAGGAGAATTCCCCCTTTTGTCGTGCGTGCTTGTGAACGCTTTATGAGGGCGCGATTTCCAAGGGGTCGGACATCTTTAGCAGACATGGTGATACTCCTTAGTGTTATATCTAGCATTTTCAAGAAAAAACATATGAGAATTCATGATTTTCGTCAATAGTGGAAATGCAATTTTTAGCACACAAGAGAATTAAGTGCTAATCAAGGGGCTTATCGTTTTAAATTGACGTTTTTAAAATATTAACTTACACTTTTAATTTTCATTCTTGCACGTATCTATTAGGAGACAAATATGACAAGTCTTCTATTGTTAGGACAAATATCCAATACTGAAAATTGCTTAAGATTTTTAGAAACAAACATCAAAAAGCAATTAAACAAACAACAGTTAGAGCTGCAATTAAAGCAATCTCAT
>JBGAFY010000047.1:0-9319 GCA_044226975.1 Rhabdochlamydiaceae bacterium | reverse complement strand
AATTGATCGTGGTCTCCAAAATGCAAGCCGCTACCGCATCAATCAGAAAGATCTCTACCAAGAGGCGTTTGCAACTGTCGAAAATATCAAAGAGGCAATTGCATGTCTGGAGTGCTAGTAGGAGCTGACATTTCTCAAGAATGGTTGTTGCCTTGGTGGTGGGAAAAGTACAAAAAGCACAATGATTTCCCTGTTGCATTTTTTGACTTTGGGATGTCCGCTGAATCTAAAAGGTGGTGCAGAGAAAGAGGGCAGTTAATTCCTTTATCGATGCCAGCGATCTTTGTAAAAGATAAAGAGGAGGTTCAAGCCCTTATCTCTGAACATTGGGAAGAGCACTATGGTGAAAATTTCTGGCAATCCCGCCTGGCGTGGTTTAAAAAGCCTTTGGCATGTTCTCGTACCCCTTTCTACAATTCTATTTGGCTCGACCTTGATTGCGAGGTCTTAAGACCATTACTGCCACTATTTACTCTGTGCAGGGATTCGTCTAAAATTGCTCTTGTGAAGGATCAACTTGCACCTGTCTCGACTTATCCCATTTATAATTCTGGAGTGATAGTATTCCGAAAAGATAATCCACTGATAAGACAGTGGGCAGAGCAAGCATTGGCGCAAAACGATTTATTTCGCGGCGATCAGGATTTATTATCTCACCTTGTCAATGAAGGTGGCTTTCCAGTAGAAGAACTCCCTTACATCTACAACTGGAATATCGGGTGCGGCAATAATCCTGAGGCAGCAATCTGTCATTGGGTAGGAGAGAGGGCAAAAGCCGCCCTAAGAGACCAGTTGATCTTGCTCAAACTGCAATCATGCTAAAAACGCCCTTGTAGTCCGACAGGTGTCATCATATAGGACCATTTCAAGCTGCACCTCTTTGTTTTTGGTGTTGATTGTTTATAGTTCTTAAAATAATTAATTTATTAATATGGCTTGACATTATATTTTAAAGTGTATATAATTATATTCAATAATTTTAAATAAAAAGGTTAATTATGGCCGTAAATTCAATAAACAATAATTCTGCGTTATTGGAGAGCCCTGTAAAAAGTTTAAGCTACAAAGATAGGCCCGACTCATTAAAAATAAGAATTGACATGGCTTTTAATCACATTGTCAAAAACACTTCAAGCGAATGGGGATATTTTAACGGAGGCACGCATTATGACATTTGTGAAGTGGATGAGCATAAATTACTTGATAAGATAATTGAACAAGCTCCCAAAAGCAAAAAAGTATTTAGGTTGTTAGAAATAGGAGCGGGTAACTTCCAATGGAGTGCTTGTCTAGCTAAATACATCGCAAATAAAAGCTCTTTTCATAAGGATGTCACCGTTGAAATTTATAGTGTGAGAGGAGAAAAGTATTTAGGGGATCCTGTGGTTAAAACGGATCGTTGTATTCAGCGCTTTTTTGGTGCCTTTAAAGTTGAAAACCTCCTAGATGAATTTAAAAGAAATGGGTGTGAATTAGAAAATTCATTTGATCTCATTGCGAGTCGCTGGTGTATGCGACACTTGGCTGATCCTGTGGGAACTTTTCAGCAAGCAATGCAGTTGTTATCTAAAGATGGATTTTTTCTGGGAGATGGATGGTTCTTGCTAGACGATGAATCACACACGTTATCTAAAGATGCAAATCATAATCACCCTATCACACAGCTTTTTTTGGATACGAAACTTCCTTTCATTACGCGTTTTTATGATGGATTGCGCTCATTAAATCACTTTGTTTTGCAACGATCAAACGAGACTCCATGCGCATTACCTTGGCGATATGTAGGTGAATCATTTGTAGGAGACGGATGGCAAGTTGGCTCTTCTAATGTCACTCGATTTGTGAGAGAACCTCAAAAAGAAGATAGTGAAGCTTTTGAAACACCAGGCAATCAATTTTCTAATTATGTATATGGCGATAAAAAGTTGCATGAATGGTTAAAACAAAACGCTCTTTTTTGTTCTCCAAATACGGTTTGGCGTTCTCTTAAAAAGAAAAATGAGGGGCTAGGCATACCTGAGCTTCATTCTAAGATCAAAAATTGTTCATTAGAGGAATTTAGAGAAGTTATAGAAGATTGTAGATATGACATCAACGAATCCGATTTGAGTGGGTGCACCCCCTTGCATATTGCAGTTAAATTTGGAGCGTATGATAAATTAGAACTGCTTTTAAAAAAGCAAGCCAATGTAACTCTTGCAGACGGTGAAGACTATACCCCTCTTCATCTAGCTGCAATTCACGATAAAGATGGAAAATTTATACAAGCTTTGATTAAACATGGCGCCAACATAGACGAAGACTTCCGTTATAAGAAAACACCTCTTAGTTGCGCACTCAAACATAAGAACGTCGAAGCAGCAGCGACGTTGATAAAAGCTGGAGCGAAGATTTCTGATTCAGATCATATTGTTCTTGAAGATTCTGTATTTTTACCTCTCCACAAAGAGGGATTGATTCCACCAAAAATTGGTTCTGGAGGTCTTCAAGATCTGTATTCTTGGATAAAAAGAGGAGATTGCGTCGTTTTGCATTATAACGGGGTTAACGGAATGATGTACTATTTTCCAAAATCTACAAATCCGTATCCGAGATTAATTGTTGTCAATGTTGATCCTGACACAAACTTACTAGACCAAAGTGAATGGCCTGATGCAATTAAAAAGGGAAATGAGGGCTTTGAATTTGCACCTTACAACTATGAAATAATTAAAAATGGCAATTTTTTACAAACTTATCAATATAATTTCCCTGCAGTAAAATAAGATGCATTTTTAAGGTCAATTTATTCTAGCTAAGAGGGTGTCTCCAAAGAACCTATCTCGATAAAATTTTTCGTCGCTTTTCTGGGAATTTTAGCTCAAAAAGCCCCGAGGTTCGACAGAATTTTACTTTGTAGACACCCTCTAAACTATAACCCAGCTAAAAATTCCATTATGGTCTGACAGGGCATCCTGTTTAAATTTTGAACCATCAAATCCCGTCTCTAAAAGAGTTGTGTGAATGGATCGAGCGGTTTGATTAACTACCATTGTATGATCGAGATTCAAAGGACCTGAAATTTTACTATTTGTCATTGTTGCACACCATCCATCTCCACCCCAGGTTTTCCTGTTTTGTGGATAATGGTCACCTTTTTGAAAATAGGATTGCCATGAAGATGCTTGGTATTCAGCATCGTCCAAATTGAGGTCCCCAGTGACTACAATGCATGTGTTTGCGACCTTCACGACTTTATTAAGGATGATCTCCATTTGTTTTCTTCTTGCAGACACCTCTTCAGCTGTAGGAAACCCGGGTTCCTCTGAATGTTGTAAGTGTGTCGCATGTATTCTGGCAAAACTGCGCCCCTGACTTTTTAAATCAAACGCAAATACGCCCTTGACCGCATTTTTTGTCCTACCTACAAGAGAATCTTGTGGGAACCGTGTAAATTCGGGACTGGTAATTGTATATTTGCTGATCACCATGATCCCGGATGAAACACCAACAGCGGTCGGCCCAATATTATAAAAGCAATCGGCATATCCTTTTTGCTTGAGCCTTGTTTGGATATAGAGCGCAGTTTTGATGTCAAAGATCTCATATAAGCAATTGACGTCTGCATTTTTTTCAATGATCTTATCGATAATTGTATCAATCCTGTTAGGCCAAGCAGTCACTCCGCCATTACTGATAGGATACCCTCCATGAATGCCACAAATGTTCCAGGATAAAAGGGAAAATGTACCATTCGGTGGTAGATTTTTTGGTGCTTCTGCTTGCAAAGAATATAAGTAGGGTAGGCTTTGTATTTTGATTGTAGAATACCGGATGGCGATAGCTGGTAATGCCAGCATAGAACCTATGGAAGCGCACGAAAGCATTCCTATTACAATGAACAGTTTTCTTATAAATATAGATGCTTTAGCAGCCGTTGGGTTGCTACTCGACTGTAAAAAAGTCTGCGATAGAATTCATGGCTTTTACAAATAGGGTCGGTAAGATAAGTATAGCTGTCAAAAAAAGCAGCCATAGAAGTTGTATTATTTACCCATGATTTAACATTTTCAAAGCTGATCATCTTGAACAGATTCTTTGGGAGCTCATTCCGCGTAAACTGAGCAGGCAATCTTAGAGACTGTTAACAGATTAAGGATTCGTCGCTTTTTTGAGAATTTTTGGCGAATTTTCTTTTGGTTTGTTGGGGGTAATATACGAAAGTTGATATAACCCCCAACAAAGCAAAAGAAAATTCGCTCAAAAAGTCCAAAAAATCGACAGAATCTGAATCCGTTAACAGTCTCTTAGACTTTTTAATTAAATATTTCCAATAGTTGCTGGTTCTGAAAATGTTTTTTCAGTATGTGATTAGGAAAGAGGTTTTAGCATGTTAGTTAGATTCTTGATGATCTCAATTACAGCGGCGGCAATTGGAGTGAACAATGGAGCCCGTGCTGAGGAAAAAATCACCTCTTCACAGGTGAGATCATGGAAAGAATGGACGTACTCACTTGCTCTGCAAGCGGCAACCTGGGGCGCTCCAATTGTTACCATGTATGCATTGCGCAATAACGATGCAGTTGGGCCAAATCCTAAAGCCTCTCCTAACACCATCTGGCGTATGGAAAATATTTCTACACCTGCACTTTCAAAAAAAGCAGGGTATGTAACCCCAAATGTGAATGTTGTCTATGGCTTTGGATTTATGGACTTACGTCAAGAACCGATCGTCTTAGAAGTTCCTGATTCAAACAATCGTTATTACATGGTCGAGATTGTTGATATGTGGACCAATGCTTTTGCTTATGTGGGCGGTAAAACAACTGGTTACAAAGGGGGGACATATGCCCTTGTTGGACCTGATTGGAGCGGCGAGCTCCCTGCGCATTTTGAACGCATAGACTGCCCAACCCCTTGGGTCCTCTTACAGCCTCGCGTTCATATCTATGAAAATGGAAAGATTGATCTGGCAGGTGCGCGAAAGATACTTCAGGAGATCAAGACAAGGGGGTATGCAGAATATACAGGTAGACCAAAGTTGCCCCCGCAACAATATGATTATCCAGTTCCTGTACCAGTAGATCCTAATTTACCTGTCAGTGTAGTGCAGTACAAAGATCCGTTGCAATTTTGGGAGCTCCTCATGGTTGCGATGAATGAAAATCCCCCTTCAGATGACCAAGTTAACGCCTTATTGCCGATGTTCAAACCTTTGGGAATAGAACTTGGAAAGCTTTGGGACCGCACCAAGCTCGCGCCAGAAATTTTAGAGGTGATGAGTGAGGCAGCAAATAAAATTGGGGGCATTTTATCAAGCTTGCCCTTCGGTACAATCCACCGAGGAGCATTTATTCCTCCTCCAACTATCGGAGATCCGGGTACAGATTATCAAACGCGTGCAGTTGTCGCAAGAGTGGGCTTAACTGCCAATACTCCCTATGAATCTGTCTACTGGATGTATACTCTTGATAGCGAAGGAAATCCTTTGAGCGGTTCCAAAAAATACACCATGACTTTTAAAGAGGGTATCCCATTTTACAAGCCAGGATTTTGGTCACTTACAATGTACGACTCAGACAATAATTACACAGTACCCAATCCTATCAACCGTTACATGTTAGGAAGCGATACATCGGAAATGAAAAAAAACGAGGATGGGTCTTTTACCATTTACATACAGAAAGATAGTCCTGGAAAAGAGCGCGAATCGAATTGGCTCCCAGCTCCTTCAGGAAGTTTTTATTTAATCCCCCGCGCTTATGCGCCCAAGCCTGAGACCATCCGCATCTTAACTGACGTCAATTCTTGGCCGGTTCCTGTGGTGACATCGATAAAATAACTTTTTTTTCGATCGTTAAAAATATGGGGATGAAGGCAATTTGCTGTTCTTTTGCAAGAAGTGTTTTATTTACGTATTCCGTAGATGTAAAGGGATTTCCTGGATAAAGCATAAAGCGATATCCCTTATCGGATAAAACTAGAAGACAAGCGCATTGCTCTAATAGATCTTCAATAGCCTTAATTATGAATAAAGAAGAGTCAGAAACCTCAGCGGCCCTCTCCGATGTGAATGTCTCTCTTGCATCTGCATGTAAGAGCTTCTGAAAAACAGAGTCATTTTGACTCAGTTTTAAGACTTTTTCATAACTGGATGGGTAGCTTTTGTCTTGGCAAATATATTGATGCCAATAAGCAATAGTACAGCCATTAAAATAGCTTCTGAATTGTTCGGTTAAGGTATGAGCATCTTGTATAATTAAATTCAAAGAATTTGGCTGTTTAATGTTCATGACATTGACATGTGCCTTATCTGCTAATAAAACAGTGATCTTTCCTCTGACAGCTTCTTTGATTATTGATAGAAGTGTGTTCATCTTTAGCTGGCCCCAAATTCCTGCATGAAATGCGGAATGAATGCTTATGAGGACTAAGACAGGAGCTTCAGTATTTAACCAATGAGTTGCTTGTGTTTTAAAGGCGAGCTTCCCTTTTATTTTAATTGATTGATTTGTATAAAACGCTGTGAATGATTTTCTCCATAAATATTTTTTCATAATTATAACGACGCATAGTTAATTTGTTGCGCGATTTTAATTATGAATTTTATTGTTCCGTAGGTATGATCTACTCTATACAAATGCTTAATTTCTTCGATCTGGCTCATTTCGGAAATGTTTAAAAGATGCTTCATCGCCGTATTATACGCCCTATGATGCGCTTCGTTGTTTCCACATTGAAAGAGCTTTTGGGGTCAACCATTTTTTGGTATTATCGTTACATTCAGGACAGTATACTTGTTAGGCACGAACGAAAATTGGAATGAGTATTGTTTTGAAAATCATCTTCTCAAACATTTTCCCTGCTCAAACATCCTGATACTTTAGATGATGGGGTAAGCTTGATGAGCAAATCGACTGACCGTATGCCTATGTGCTAAAGACAGCATGGGAAAATTTCAGATCAATTTTAATAATCTAATATTCAGAGAAGATTTCGATGGGATCGAAGCATTTGGCTTTGCTACGCAGTATAATCGCATCCGAGCTATGATGAGAAATTGCTAAACGAGCTGCCGCTGTTATGCCGGCTACTTTCTTCATTGAGAAAAGCTGCTTTTTTTTTTTTAAGCTGTTTGAGATACTTGATGACAACCCAATTGATCTCTCGGCATACCTTGGCCCGCTTTTTTCTGAGACTGATAATATTTCGAAAATTCCTAGAGATAGAGAACTTTTTCTAAAAAAAATTGGGAGCATCCCTTATACGCGTTTTACAAAAAGAGAGAAGGATGTCCTTAAATATGTCTCAAACGGTTTTCCAGCATCCTACATTGCAGAGCAGCTCCAGCTTCAAAAGCGGACAGTAGAAAATTACTTGGACACCGTAAAATCCAAGCTTTCATGTTCTTCCAAAGTGGAACTGATCCAAAAAGCTCAGGAATTAGTTTCTATTGGATACTTGAACCTATCTCACTAAAATCGATTTAAACTTTTTAGAGTGATAGGTTCTGATTCAAGTAGCGTTTATCTGTGGCCTCCGCCGCCATGACCACCACCGTGTCCACCACCGCCTCTAAAGTCCCCGCCACCGCGGTCATCCCCCCCTCGGTATCTCCCGCTGCCATCACGATTGTATTCAACTGGATGATCATGGTCGTAATAATAACGATTTGGAGGGTAGTCCCAATGATTCCTGCGCCATTCCCAGTAGTCCGGCTCGGCATCAAACCAAATTCCGTAATAGAATCCAGGACCGAACCAAATGTCTTCTTCCTCAACACCGCCTTCTTCTATGTATACGTCCGTCTCCTGATAGTTTTGCACTTTTTGTACTTGTACAGTATCCATTGCATTAAGTGTGCTCCATGAGACGATTGGCGCAAGAGTGGCAATTAAACAGGTGTGCTTTTTCATTGCTTTCTCCATAAAATTTCTTTCTAACATATGGCAGATTATTCTCTAATTCTTTTATAAGTAGCCATCGTTACTAAAAAAGCGGTATTTCAGTATTTATATGAAACTCATCACGCTTAACATTTGGGGCGGCCATGTCCGCCTTCCTCTTTTAGATTTTATTGCTGCTAATCGGGATATTGATATTTTTTGTTTCCAAGAAGTTTACCATCAAGCACCGAGAAAAATTTCTGATGATGACCGGGAAGTCAGTTTAAATATTTTCTCAGAGTTGCAATCTTTGCTCCCAGAACATCAAGCATTCTTCAGCCCTGTTGTCGAAGGGATTTATGGCATTGGAATGTTCATAAAAAAGGGGATTGAAGTCTTAGAGGAAAAAGCTGTCCAGATCCATGACAATCCTAATTACTCTGGCCTAGGGCCGACACATTCAAGAATTCTTCAATGGGTAAAATGTCGGATCAATAATCTTGATGTATCGATTCTCAATATACATGGACTTTGGAATGGAAAAGGTAAAACTGATAGCCCTGAGAGGCTAGCCCAGTCTCAAAAAATCCGCAATTTTGTAGATTCTCTCAACACACCTAAAATTTTATGCGGCGATTTCAATTTAAGGCCCGATACGGAGAGTGTGAAAATTTTGGACAAAGGTTTGAAAAATCTCATCCAAATTTACAACGTGAGCTCAACACGTACCAGCCTTTATCTAAAAGAAGAGAAATTTGCAGATTATATTTTTGCTTCAGAAGAAATTATAATAAATACATTTGAAGTATTGAAAGATGAGGTATCAGACCATGCCCCTTTATTGCTTGATTTCATTACTTCCCAATCGCGTGGGGCTTAAAGCACCACGCGAGGCGTCTAATTACTTGATCGTGATGTCGTTTGTTCGAATATATTCATCTACCAATGGTTGCACAGCGTCCTTATAGCTAGACCCATGCGGATCATGCGAGTTATCTCCATTATGGTGATCCGGCAATATTTTAACTTCCTTTGCTGTACCGATCAAATTTGAGTTTGGTGCTAGCCATGGCACTTGGTCCGATTTGATCACCAAGTTAATCGCCTTATAGCAAAAACTGCTTTCGACAATATAACCTGGGGCAATTGCTATTACAATCACTCTCATGCGTTGTTCGTGAGGCAACTTGTCCAGCGCAGCTACGACGTCGATTGCTCCGCGGCTTGTGCATATTTGCAGATACTTCTCTTCAGGTGCGCTTCGGGCAAAGAATTCTCCCCATCTTTTGATGAGAAGACGAGCTTGTGGTAACGCAATTTTCATTTGACCATACACGCAGGATGGTAAGTCATAGTTGTCATATGTGGCGCCATATACACAGTGTAGAGCGTGTCCTTGTGTATGCGCTTTGGCAATTCTTTCAGCGTCCCACCGGGCAGCGTCAAACTTTAAC
>JBGAFY010000046.1:0-8584 GCA_044226975.1 Rhabdochlamydiaceae bacterium | reverse complement strand
TATTAAAAAAATCGAGTAGTGTTTGATCGATGGTTCCAATATTCCCAAGTGGTAGAGTGAGTGTTGGATAATGGAAAAGAGGGGTTGAAAATGATAAAGAAAATCTAAAATCTTGGGAGTTAAAGCTTGCGTCTTTTAATAAATTCAAATGATAAATTTTAGGATCGGGTAAAGTTTCATTCACCTGGCACAAGTTGTGTTGGTTTTCAGATATGTGTTTAGCTAAATTGAGATATCCTTTTTCCCCCGATGAACTCATGATTTTTCGAAGATGATTTACGTCATTACTAAAAGCAAAAAGACTTGTGACTAGGTCGGGAAGTATTTCATTTTTCGTCGTCAGTGTGTCCTCAAGCAAAGGATTTAGAACAGAAATTGTAAATACATCGATCCAACGGATATGACAAGATGCGCTATTTACAATGGGGAGCTGTTGTTTCATGGATTGAAAGAATGAACAGGTTTTCTTTAAATCGACTAAGGCAATGTCAATAGTTGCTGGGAGTAGTTTTCTAAAAGTAGAAAGAGGAGTTTTGATGAAATAATCAAATTTCGTACCGATTTCATCAAGAATTTCCGATATTTCTTTAAAAGAATTTTTGCTTTTAAGGTTAGTTTTTAAAGGTTCAAATGTTTTTAAAAATTGTTTTTTTTCTTGCTGGAAGAGTTGGATAAATTCAGAATACAGTGTGACAAAATTTTCCTCGCTCGCATTCAGTTCTTCTAAAAGCTGTAAGCACTTCTGGGGTCCTTGGGAGCAGATTTTTTCTTCCAGCGTGAGAAGAAGTGGATTGGAACCTAATTCGGCCAATTCTTGTGCAGATTTAAATAGAGATTCTATTTTTTTTGTTGTGAACTGAAGCTGGGTAAATGAAACTTTTAGTTCAGAGAAATCTTTTAAATGTTTTTCTTTAAGCAATTTGTTGATTGTATTTTGTTTTTCTTCCAATATCTGCATGTAATTCTTGATCCCTTCGCATAGAAAAGACGCGCTATTGCTTAGCATCAAGACCTTGGGTTCGGAAAATGTCAACAATTCTGCTTGAGTCGCGTTTGTGTCCTGTAAATGGAAATGATCAACGGGTTGAAGAAGAAGCGGGAATAATTTTCCCTTATTTTTGATACATTGGGCAAGAATATTTAGTCCAGTGTGCATCCCATTGATAGATTTGGAACCCTTAAGCAATTCTGGAGGAAATAATTGTAAAAAACCTCGAATTGCATCAATTTCTCCACCGATAAGATCTTCATGAATGGGATTGTTGTATTGAAGAGAATATTGAGTGAGGCACATCATGAGTAAAAGTCTTTGATTGGCTCGATCGATCATATCTGTCAGCTTAACATTCTCTCCGGTAACCGAGAGAGTTGTATAACTACTAAATTGGACTGAAAGGTCTTTTTTATTTATGAACAGCTGACAAAAGAGCAATTGAAGTCCATTGAGCTGGGGATTGTACAATCCTTTAGAGATACTTTTTAAGTAAGTATTGATTTCTTGTTGTTGCGTGCTAAAGGTAATCCCCAATCCAGAAAAATATTTGAACCTGAAGCTTAGACATTCTTTTTCCTGAAGTGATAATTCTGTATTTAGAGTGTTTTCCGCTTTTGAAGTGTTCACAAAAGTTTGCGAAGATTGTGTTTGTAAAGCTTGCTGGGTGAAGAGAGTGCCCGATGGGCGGCAGACTAATTGGTTCATTCGCAACTTTGAGAAAAGATCAGGATCTACAGTTTTATTTACTTGGCTTATTGATGACATGATTTTTTTTGAGTTTGTGAATTAATAATGATTATTGTATTTAAATTTTAATTAAAAATCAATTATAAATATATTTCATGCATAGCTAGTATTAAGAAACTGAAAATAGACAGAAGCTTGGTTTGCGGACAGTCTCTAAGAGCCTGGCAACAAAATAAGGTTTGCGAAAGTCGATTATCCGTATATATTTGGGGTATATGTATTCCAAGGAAAGTCTAGAGCTTCTCAGACATAAGATCGACATCGTCGAGGTGATCTCCCAGCACATTCCTCTGAAGCGTTCTGGGGCATCTTACAAAGCGTGCTGCCCGTTTCACGATGAAAAAACCCCTTCGTTCATCGTCAATAAAGGGGATTCTCATTACCACTGCTTTGGTTGTGGAGCGCATGGGGACGCCTTCTCATTTTTAATGAGCTACGCCAAATGGACATTTACACAAGCGATTGAGTTTTTAGCAGAAAAATTTAATGTCCAATTAGAGAAAAGTGGCGATAAAACACCTGAAGGGCCATCTAAGCAATTGCTTAGGCGTGTGCTTGACGCAGTCCAGCAACTTTATCATTTCAATCTTCTCCATACAGCAGAAGGACATGAAGCGCTCCATTACCTATATGAGAGAGGGATCGATCTAGAATTCATTCAACGTTTTGGGATCGGATATGCTCCAAACCTTAGAGATTTTCTCTTGCGTTCTGCAAGAGCCCTTGATGCAAGCTGGGAAGATTTGGAAAACGCTGGACTTATACATCCCCCACAAAATGGCAGTCGGCGCGATTTCTTCTACGACCGTATCCTATTTCCTATTCGCGATCCTATGGGACATGTCATTGGTTTTTCCGGGAGAAAATTTCGTGAAGAGACCCACGGCGGAAAATATGTCAACACACCGGAGACGGTCCTTTTTAAAAAGTCCTATGTGTTGTTTGGCCTTTCCTATTGCAGACAGAAAATTGCCAAAGATAGGAAGGCGTTGATCGTCGAAGGACAGATCGATGCGTTGCGCTTGATCTATGAAGGATTTGATTATTGTGTTGCAGGACAGGGAACTGCTTTTGGAGATGGGCACGCTTCGCTCCTTTTGCAATTAGGAGTCATTAAAGTGTATCTTGCCCTCGATGGAGATAAAGCAGGGAGAGAAGCGGCCGTTAAAATTGGCGATATTTTTCAGAAAAAGGGCGTGGAGGTACTTGTCGTTCCCATTCCTGAAGGTAAAGATCCCGATGCTCTTGTCAGAGAAAAAGGCCCTCAGCAGTTTGCAGATTTGATAGCGGGTAGCATAGAGTATTTGCCCTTTCTCGTTGCTCATTATGGAAAGGGAATGAACTCTCAGTCACCCTCTGAGAAAAACGCTTTGGTCCAAAAGATCCGCACTCAAGTGCTTGCATGGGAACAACCAGTCATGGTGCATGAGACTCTTAGAAAGTTAGCACAACTTACTCAAGTGCCCGAAGAGATGGTGTTGCAATCCCTACATGTAACGTCCGTTGTTCCTCGTTTCAATCGGGTGAATGCGACCGCGATCGATGGGGATAAAATTTTAGGATGGGGATAAAATTTTAGAAATGGATGTCTTGCGCTGGCTTGTCGTCTCATCTCAAAACGTTCCAGAGCTAGTGACAATTGCCCGTAAGAATCTATCACCATTAGATTTTAAGAATGCTCCCTGTAGAGAATTATTTTCTGTCTATTTTCAAGCTGCCAATCAAGGGATCCATCCTGATATTTTACAATTGGGTGGAATGCTGGAAAAACCTGAAGAACACGAGCTCCTTTCCGATTTATTGCATAAAAAAATCCATTTGCAAAAAGCGCATGAAGGTATGCTGGAAGCAGTAAAAAAAATACTCACACGCAACTGGATGGAAAAAAGAGAAGTGATCCGACAAAAAATGCAAAGCGGAATGTGTTCTGAAGATGAGGTCTTATTGCTGGCGAAAGAATTTGATAATTTGAAAAGAACTCCACCTGAAATCGTATGAACCTATCCTAAAATATCTATTTATGACCCATGTTATATTTATTGATGCAGAATGCCCTCTGTGCCTGAATACGGCGTTGAGGATTATCTCTATTGATAAAAAAAACTTGTTCAAATTTTCTCCTTTGCAAGGAGAAAAAGCACGAGAGGTCCTCTTGGATCGATATCCTGATTATTCTGAATTGTCGACCCTAGTTCTTGTAGAGGATAGTCAAGAAAAAATTGGAATGAAAATTTGGACGAGGGGACAGGCTGCCTTTCGCGTCCTCTGGTTGCTAGGTGGGATGTGGAAGTTCATCGGCTGGCTCTGCTTTATCCCATGGGGGATCAATGGGATCTATAACTTCATTGCCTCCAATCGACATCGAATGTCTTTAAAAAAATCTCTTTCCTTTAACGACCTTCCGAGTAATCGCATTCTGTGATATCTTTGATGTCACAGACCTCTTGCGTAATTAAGGGGTCGTCAATTTTCGAGAATTCGCCAAAATAATCTCGAAAATCGACAGAACCTTAGTTACGCAAGAGGTCTAATCAGAGGTATTTTATGCAGGCTCAAGAAAATGATCTTTTGCGCAAAGTCGTCGCGCTCTGCAAACGTCGAGGCTTTGTCTATCCGGGATCCGATCTCTATGGCGGATTTGCCAATACTTACAGCTATGGCCCCTATGGAGCCGAACTGAAAAAAAATATTCGAGACCTCTGGTGGAAGCACTTTGTCCACATGCGTGCTGATATGGTAGGTCTAGATGGTCCGATCTTGCTCCATCCAAAGACTTGGGAAGCCTCCGGTCACGTTGAAGGTTTCAACGATGCCTTAATCGATTGCAAAGAATGTAAGAGCAGGTTCCGTGTCGATCATTTAATTGAGCAGGCTTTGCACCGTGATGTGGAAGGATTAGACCTCGATGCACTTAATGCCATCATCACACAGGAGAAAATTCCTTGCCCACGCTGTGGAGCAAAGTCGTGGACTTCTGCACGCTTTTTTAATTTGATGTTTTCTACAAGTCTTAACAAGACAAGTGGGCAAGGGGATGACATCGCTTACTTGAGACCAGAAACTGCCCAAGCAATTTTCCTCGACTTCAAGAACATCATCGACACCATGCGTGTCCAAGTGCCTTTTGGTGTGGCTCAAATTGGTAAGGCATTTCGCAATGAGATCACTCCAGGAAATTTCTTGTTCCGTGTGATCGAGTTCGAACAAATGGAGATCGAATATTTTATCCACCCATCGACATGGGAGCAGACCTTTGAAAGCTGGCTTCTTGAGATGCAAAAGTGGTGTGCGATGATCGGTCTTTCTAAAGATCGTATCTCTTTGGCTGAACATCCCAAGGACAAACTGTCTCATTATTCCAAACGGACTGTCGATATCCACTACGATTTTCCATTCGGCAAGCAAGAGCTCTATGGATTAGCATACCGCACAGACTTTGACCTTAATCGCCATGCTCAATTTTCTAAGACCCCGTTGGAATATACAGATCCAAAGACCCAAGAAAAATATATCCCACATGTCATAGAACCGACATTTGGATTAGATCGCACCTTCCTTGCACTTCTTTGTGATGCGTATGAGGAACAACTTTTAGAAAATGGGGAAACGCGCACGGTATTGCACCTCGATCCAAAAATCGCTCCGGTCAAGATTGCTGTTTTCCCATTGATGAAAAAAGAACAGCTCGTGGCTAAAGCAGAGGAAATATTCCGTTCCTTAAAGACGATCGGTTGCACACAGTATGATGATGGAGGCGCCATTGGAAAACGCTACCGTCGCCATGATGAGATTGGAACACCGTTCTGCGTCACCATCGACTACCAAACATTAGAAGATGGGACTGTGACTGTGAGAGAAAGGGATAGCATGCTGCAACAGCGGATCTCTGTGGAAGAGCTGCCAAGGTTTTTTACTGAGCGCTTGCAATGACCCCTTATTTCTCCATCCTTGTAGCTATAACTGAAGAAAATGCGCACCTGTTGCCATTTACTTTGGAAAGTCTAGCAGCACAAGAGGAGAAAAATTTTGAATGTTTTTTGGTCCCTTTTGGCTACACCGCAAAACAAAAAACTGACATCGATAAGAGGATCCCTTCTTTGACGATCATCGATTTCGAGGATCTCAGTTTTGCACAAGGACTGAATCTAGCCATTGACAAAGCGCATGGAACTTATGTCCATATTCTTTGTGCGGGTGAGTTTTATTTGTCCCATAGGGCGTTACAGACATTTGAAAGCTATTTGAAGGAAAAAGATGAGCCTGAACTGGTGTATACCGGACAAATCGTGAGGTCGAGTTTTAAGGAACCTGAAATCCTGATGCAGCGGATCTCAAGGCGTGATCTCATGAAGGTAAACATCCCTCAGCGTCTGCATGCTTTTTGGTTTTCGCGGCAACTTCTGCTGAAGCAAGGATTGTTCTGCACGGAGTTTAGTTTTCAAAGCGCGTTTGACTTGATATGCCGATTGATCCTTTCACAAAAGATCACAAAGCATTTTTTAAAGAAGGTCATTGGAGATTACGATTATCAGAAGGAACAACCGCGCATACTTTTGCGTAGGTATTGGGAGACTGCTATAATTCTCTGGCGCTATTTTGGTATCACGTTTGGTCTTTTCCAATGGGTAGGACACAACTACGCAGTTTGGCTCCAATGGATGGTAAATGGTTTGAGAAAAGCTTTTATTAAGAAAAAAATAATTATAAGATGAATTCATTACACGGCTTAACACAAGAAGAAATCAAAGAAATTCTCACAGCACAAGGAGAAAAACCTTTTCGTGCAGGGCAACTTTTGTCTTGGCTCTACGAAAAGCGGATCGATGATTTTTCTAAAATGAGCGATCTGGGAAAAGCTCTTCGCGTTACATGCGATGAGCTTTTTTCGACCCGTTCAATTAAAGAAGTCGATCGCGTCGATTCTCTCGACGGAGAAACGACTAAGTTTTTATGGGAGCTGAGCGATGGAAAACTTGTTGAGTCTGTTTTAATTTATGCACCAGATAGACGTACTGTTTGCGTATCTTCTCAAGTGGGATGTCCTGCCCGCTGTGCATTTTGCGCATCGGGTAAGAAAGGATTGATCCGCAATTTGACTGCTGCAGAGATCGTTGAACAGGTGTATTGGATCGATCAATTCCTCCGTGGAAAAAATGAAAAGGTCTCCAATGTGGTGTTTATGGGCATGGGTGAGCCGTTTGAAAACTATGATACAGTGACCCAGGCAATCCGTTTTTTAATCGATCCTAAACGGTTTGGATTTTCTCAGAGGCGCATTACTGTTTCTACGGTAGGAATTATTGATAAGATTTATCAATTTTCTAAAGAAGATTTTAAAGTGAACCTTGTTTTATCACTTCATGCACCCAACCAGAGGATCCGTCAGAAAATTATTCCTTTCGCCCGACGATACTCTATTGAAGGGATCCTGGAATCCATGTTGCATTATTCTCAAGAAACTGGCCGTGATATCACATACGAATACACACTGATGAAAGATATCAATGATAAACCAGAAGATGCAGTTGAGCTAACAAGGCTCATCAAAGGGCATCCTTGCACAGTTAACTTGATCCCTTACAATCCTGTAGAGGGGCTTAAACTTAATCGGCCAGAAAAAGAAGTGATAGAAGAGTTCCGTAATATTCTGGTAGAACAAGGAATTCCTACGACTTGGAGATATACAAAAGGAAAAGACATTGCTGCTGCTTGTGGCCAGCTCGCCTTGCGAGAAAATAAGCTAATCCTGCAATCGAGTTAATTTAGCAATTCAGGACATGCTACTTAGCAATTGTCAAAATAATCTCGTGAATCGGTAAAAATTTTAGTGAGATAGGTTCAACGTTGACAATTGTCACCTAATCAAATTATGATTCAACACTTATGAGTATAGCGTTATATCTCACTCTTGCCCGCGTTGTGATGAGCCCTATTTTTCTTGTGGTCTACTTATACCATGAGAGTTTCGGGATCAATCTCCTTTTGCTTCCTTATTTGTTAATTTTTTTGCTCGGACTTTCTGAGCTTTCAGATCTCTTCGATGGTTTTTTTGCCCGTCGGAAAAATCAAGTTACAGATCTTGGTAAAATCCTCGATCCTATGGCTGATAGCATTTTCCGTCTTTCTGTATTTCTCACATTCACACAAGGGTTGATCAAGCTTCCATTGTTGCTAGTCTGTGTTTTTTTGTACCGCGACACGATCATAAGCACTTTGAGAACTGTTTGTGCTTTGAGAGGTGTTGCGCTTGCTGCGCGTTTAAGTGGTAAAATTAAAGCTGTTATTCAAGCAGTCATCGCACTTTTTATCCTTGTCTTGATGATCCCCTATTCTTTGGGGCTCATCACTCTTGAAACCCTACGCGCGATCAGTTTGTATACTGTCATCGTCGGCGCTGTCTACACGGTGTATTCTGGCTATGAATATATTCATGCCAACTGGAACTACATAAAGAAAGCGATCGATCGTTTATAAAAAAAATTTTGATTTTCATTTTTGTCTTCTGTATCAATTATTACAATCAATAGATTGTGATTTTATATGAAAATCTGCAAGTTCGTTTTTAGCACCAATATTGCTCTGACCCTCTTTTTAAATGCTCTATCAGCTGCGATCATTCCGGTTACGAATAACAATGACTCTGGTGCAGGTTCATTTCGCGCTGCTCTTTTATCTGCGACGCCTGGAGACACGATTCAATTTGTGGCTGGAGTAGGTGGTCAAACAATCACATTATTGAGCAATCTTCCTGGCATTAATCAAAACCTGACGATTAACGGTCCTGCAACTCCTGTAACTATTAATGGAAATGCCAACCAATTTTCTGCTTTGTATCTTCAATCT
>JBGAFY010000045.1:0-9283 GCA_044226975.1 Rhabdochlamydiaceae bacterium | reverse complement strand
CCAAGGCGCAGACCGCATGCAGCCTGGCGCCAGCAAAAAGATGAACCTCACCTTGACCTTTGAAGAAGCTGTTAAAGGTGTGGAAAAAGAAGTCGTGCTCAATAACTATGCTTGTTGCGAGAAGTGCGACGGCCTAGGAGCAACCTCTCAGAGCGGCATCAAAAAAAAACAACAAGTCAATATCAAGATCCCTGCAGGAATCGATTCAGGCATGCGCCTTAGAATGGGTGGATATGGCGATGCAGGCGAGGGCGGAGCGCCCACAGGTGATCTCTATGTATACATCAATGTCGAACCCCACGAGATTTTTATCCGCGAAGGCGACGATGTCATCATCGAGCTCCCTTTAAGTTTTTATGAAGCTGCTCTTGGCTGTAAAAAAGAAATTCCCACTCCTTCAGGCGAAACCTGCCGCGTGACGATTCAAGAAGGAACGCAGACAGGAAAAGTTGTGCGTGTCAAAGGAGAAGGGATCCGCAATGTCCACGGTCAAGGACATGGCGACCTAATGATCAAAATTTTTGTCGAGACGCCTATTGGGCTTAGTGAAAAGCAAAAAGAGCTTCTCCGCTCTTTTGGGGAATCAGAAGCAGCACAAAACACTCCTAAAAAAAGTTCGTTTTTCGAAAAACTTAAGAGCCTGTTCTAACGTTTTTTCAAAATAACCCGTAGGTTAAAATGCGTGTGCTCTACCCGGCGATAGAACCATACCGCACAGGATTTCTTCAAGTAGACGCAATCTATAACATTTACTTTGAAGAATCAGGCAATCCTAATGGAACGCCTGTGCTTTTCCTTCACGGTGGTCCTGGTACAGGAACAGACCCTAACCAACGGCGCTTTTTCAACCCCGACAAGTACCGCATTATCCTTTTAGATCAGCGCGGCGCAGGAAAAAGCACCCCGCATGCAGAGCTCAAAGACAATACGACCTGGACCCTCATTGAAGACATCGAAAAGATCCGCACTATACTTCTCATAGACAGCTGGGTAGTTTTTGGAGGTTCATGGGGAAGCACCCTCTCTCTAGCCTATGCAATCACCCATCCTGAACGTGTACGTGCACTTGTTTTGCGCGGCATTTTTCTTTGTAGAGAAGAAGAGCTCAAATGGTTTTGCCAATCTGGAGCACATCGTATTTTTCCTGATGCTTGGGAACGTTTTATCGCGCCTATTCCAGAAGATGAGCGCTCTGATCTCATTTCCGCCTATCATAAACGCTTAACTACGCTAAGGGGAAAGGAATTAGCGCAAATTGCACATACCTGGGCAGCTTGGGAAGCTGAGACAGTACGGTTACGCTACGATCCTGACTTTTACAAATTTTTCACAGCTTCTGAAAGAGCGCAGTCCATCGCGCGGATTGAATGCCACTACTTCGTCAATCACGCCTTTTTCCCTTCAGATAACTGGATAGTAGAAAATGTTTCGAAGATCCGTCACATCCCTGCAGTCATTGTTCATGGACGCTATGATGTCATTTGCCCTGTTGAGAACGCTTGGCTGCTTCACAAAGCGTGGCCAGAAGCTAAATTAGAGATCATCCCTGATGCAGGACATGCTTCGTCTGAAATAGGAATTACAGACGCCTTAATTCGCGCCACAGACGCCTTTTCATTGACATAAGTTGATTTGTCTGGAATAAGACAAAACATGAACTTACGTCCCTATATTGCCAAAAAACTCCCTCTTAAAATCTTCAAGGATTGTCCTGATTATTTGGAGCTATTTTGTAAAACCCACTCAGCCCTCACCTGCCTCGACACATCATTGTCATTAAGTCCGTATCAAACTGAGATTCTCTATATTCTCGATACTATTGAAGCTTATGAAACCCTCAATTCTCAAAAGCTTGCCATTTCATATAAAGAATTTTGGGAATTTCAAAACCAGCCACCTCAAACATCTCGACAAAATCAATCTCTGGCTGAAGTTCAGAAAATGGTCAAATTGTTACAATCTTCCCGGAATATGCTACGCAAAAAAACCATCAACCTCAACTATATCCTGTTTCTGCATAGTCATCTCGACGAGGGCGATCCAAAGGAAGTAGGGCACATACGCAAGCGCCAGAACTGGATAGGGCCTGAAGGATGCCCAAAGAAAAAAGCCTATTTTTTACCCCCTTCAGCAAGAGAGATCCCAAAGTTGATGCAAAACCTCTTTGTCTATGCTCGAAGTAAAGAGATCGATCCGTTATTACAAGTGGCAATATCTGTTGCACAGCTGCTCGTGATCCATCCTTTCATGGATGCTAACGGGAGAGTTGCAAGGATCTTAGCAGCGGATTGGATCTACAAAAAAGGGCTTACACATTCTCCATGTGCTTACATTAGCAGATATGCAAGAGAGAACCGCACGCTTTACTTATTAAAATTATTTGAAATCACAGGCCAAAATGCATGGGACAAATGGATCCATTTTTTTCTTCAGGGGATACTAGAACAAAGTCTCTTCGCAGAAAAGCTCATTGGTTCAGTGCACAAAATCGAACAATCTATGGATAAAGTACTCTCGAATTTCTCATCGGAAGAAAGGCGACGTTTGCTCAAAGGGCTGCTGCAATATCCAATTACAAATAAAATGCATTTAGAAAAACTCACAGAACTTTCATCCAAAAAATGTCAGAGGATGCTTATCAAGATGCACAAAAAAAAATGGATCTGTCTTCATAATGACAGATCCTCTGATCACACGGAAATACGCTTTACCCTTTGGCTGAACCAATTTTTAAAGCTTCTTAAAAGAACTCGCAAATCGACAGACAACGAACCTTAGCACTTACCTTGTGTTCCCATTGATTTTCCACCAGTCATCCCTTTTTTGATTTGAGACATGCTTGGCGATTTTTTTTTCGTGCGTTTTTTCTCTTTGATTTCCTTTTGTCATAGTTACCTCCTATATATTAGACCTTTGTAACTAAGGGTTCGTCGATTTTCGAGATTATTTTAGACATCCTCGGTCAAATTGCAGGGGTATCTACTTGTTAAAATCAAAATCGGCCAAAAGAACAGCAAATCGACAGAACCTTCGTAAGAGGTCCCTTTCATTGCTATATTTAACTTCCTATTTTGATTCAAGCTTTACAAACCTAACATTTATTAATTATCGACTTATGTATATTACCTTCAGAAAAGAAATCACAATCGACGAAAAATTTTATCGGGATAGGTGATAATTTTCCCTCAGAGAAAAAATCACTTATATTTCTAAGTGTAGTCTCTACAATATTGCAAAGCTTCTTTGGTAAAAAATCCTTGATGCGAAGTAATTAAAACATTTGGGAAAGTTTGAAGACGAGCCAGTTGGTCATCGCTGATAAAAGTATTTGAAAGATCTTCACCAAAAAAAGCAGTTTCTTCTTCGTAAACATCTAACCCCGCCGCGCCGATCTTTCGATTTTTTAAGGCTTCTATTAACGCAAGTATTGATCAACTTCTCTTCCCGTATTGATCAAAATGACCCCATCCTTCATCATTCGAAACTCTTTTTCATCTATCAGATGTTGAGTTAAGGGGGTCGCTGACAATGCAAAGTAATCACATCGCTTTTTTCAATGAGGTCTTTCAAAGAAACATAATGGCTATTTGTCCGCTTTGCAAATTCCTGATCGAAGCTTAATGTCATAAAGCAACACTTCCATACCAAAGCCGCGTAAAATCTCTGCAGCTGCCTTTCCGATCTTACCAGTTCCAATTACCCCAGCAGTTTTCCCATAAAGGTCAAAACCCATCAGCCCAACGATACTAAAATTATTTTCCCGTGTACGTAAAAAAGCGATGTGTTTTTCGATTCAAGTAAGAAGAAGTGCAACTGCGTGTTCAGCAACAGCATGAGGAGAATATTCGGGAACTCTGACAATGGGTATTTTCTTATGAGCAGCCTTTAGATCAACATTGTTATAGCCCGCACAGCGCAATGCAATGAGTCGGACATTTTCCTGCACTAAATCAGTAACCACTTTCGATGACACAATGTGGCTGACAAAGACAAACAGCATCAGCCCCTTTTGCTAATGAGCTGGTTTCTTCATTTAAATGCATTTCCAAAAAGTGGAGCTGAAAACCATATCTCTTATTGGCCTCAGAAAGAAATTCGCGATCGTAGGTTTTTGTGTCAAAAACAGCAATTTTAGTCGTCACTATGAGAGTGTCTCCAAATTAAGGCTTCATCGATTTTTTGGATTATTTTGGCCGAAAACTCGGCCAAAATAATCCAATAACTCGACAGAAGCTTAATTTTAAGACACTCTCTAATGCTTCTTGGTCTCATAGACTGGAATAATTTCGAACCGCTCCGGACTTCTTCTCACCTTCTCTTCGACGATGATCCCGTGTTTAGGCTTGGCGCTATTTTTCTTTCCACCAAATGGATATGTTAGGGCTATTTCACCAGATCCACGTAAGTGGAACAAATTATCATAAGATATTTGTCCTCGGAAAATCATATACGGGGTCGCGTGGGCGGCAATGCGGAACAATCCACCGCCTGCATTTTTGCTATCAGAGCCATGAAAGTAATATCCTGAGATGGCCGCAGAAATATCTAAATTCCTTGACCACCATAACATCCTCTCAACTTCGATATTTCCACCACCTAAAGCGACAACATGACGCTTATGCCCATCATCTCTATCGAAAGAATGGCTGGCATCAAAAGGAAGATACCCGTTCAAGCGAAAATCCCACAAACTCCCAAGCAATTCTAAACCGCCTGCGATCTGATTGAATGATTTATGCTTTGTCTCTCTATAGTCGTAATAAAGGTTCGCTCCTGCAATCAAGTGGCGCACCGCACCTTTGCGCCTTACGCCCAACCCTGCATTAGCTGCCCATCTTGCATTTTCAAATAAATGGCCACGCAAATCTGTAAACAGCCTCCAGTAATGCTTGATTTCTCCAGACAAGAATAGATCTAATGAAGTATATCCGCGATCAAAACCAATACCGTCTCCAAATAGAGACCGAAAGGTTGCATGGTGATCGAAAAGATTGACTCCTAAAAAATTTGGCTTATTTTGAGGTTGTAGTGCTTGCTCCACCATGCTCGGAGGTGGTACTGGATCTTGATTTTGAGCGATTTCTTGACTTGGCAAAGCCTCCGCAACTAGAGGCGACTCGATTAGGGATTCTATTTTAGCACTTTCAGCAATTACTTCTTGCATCAGCTCAGGTTGACTTACAACTTCTTCTTCTTTGTTAACACCAGCTACAGGTTCTTCAAATATAGAACTCTCAGCAATTATTTCTTGTTTCAGCTCAGGTTGACTCACAACCTTTTCTTCTTCGCTAACAGGATCTACAGGTTCTTCAACTTTTCGCGCAACTTCTTTTGGACGTTGAATTTGTTTTCTTAAAACGAACTTCTTTTTATTCAGCCCGCTCTCTTGCTCTGAGGCTTTTTCTGCAACAAACGCCGTCTTTTCAGGGAGGCTCTTACTTGAGTGCAATTGCAGATAATCTGAATGCGCCACTTCTTTCTTATCTTCTTTTATACGATCAGAAGGTTGGCCCACTTCTCGCCTTCGGCTCAATTGAGAATAGGCCTTTTCGGTCAACTGTTGGTTCCCTTGGGAAGTTGCAGAGTCGATTTCTTTAGCAAAGCTTACACTGATCGAAAAAAGTGTGACAGTGTAGATAATTGAACTAATCCTTTGCATCAATAAGCCTTAGACTTAAGAAATTTATGCCGAGAAAAGCGCTAATTTTTCTCTCTTATTGATATCTAATTAGAGCAAATATTTTTTTTAATCCACACAAAAATAGAAAAGACTATTTGAACAAATGACGCATTGATTTTTCTAAATGCCTGTCCTGCAAATCAAAAAACTCGCAGACAGGCTCTAAAAAAGTTCATTAAATCATTTGATGTCATTTGTGAAAATAAAATGCATTGTTTTGACTCAAAAATCGGATTTGGTACGATTTTTGAGTCACGTTCGGTATAAACTCAACTTAATGTTTAAGCTGGGCTTTTGTTCAGGCTAAATGATTTTTTCTGTCTTTTAGGTGATGGGGTTTGCGGGGCAACAGGGGCAGCTTTGTTTAAGGGCTTAATGCTTTGCTGTTTGGCAGTTTCTCTCTGCAGCTTGCGGCTGGCGGCTTGTTTAGAGCGTAAATTGTTCGCAGATTCTTTAGGATATTTTTGATACATCCGATTGAACGAGCCATAATTTTTATGCGGCATGTATGTTTTCGCTAACTGAAATAATTCTTCTTCAAAACTAGTTACTTCAGATTCTTTATATACAGGGATTTTTTGAACCTGTTCTTCTTGTTTAGATTCATTGCGAGTAGATGCATGCGCATGAGCAATGGCATATAGTGAAGCTTTCAAGCCCACTCGGCCTCTTTGGACGGAAGCATAGCCAAGGTTTTGAAGTGTTTCTTTCTTTTCTGGAAAATGTGCGCTGGCATAAATGAACGGGAGTAGAAGAGGGAGGAGGATGATACCAAAGCGAATTTTCATATACACCTCAAACAATTAATCTTTTCTGTTATCTTTCTATTAATTCATTATTGATTTTTAAACAAACATAAAAATTAAAAACACATAAAAACAAACAACAAAAATAGATTTTATAATTACACAAGCTTTAAGAAGAAATCCATCTTTCTGGCTGGCAATATCGACGGTTGACATTAAGAGAGTCTAATAACCTAGTTTCCTCAATAGAAAGAGAAAAGTCAAAGACATCGAAGTTGGTTATCAAGTGGGGTTTGCTAGAGGCCTTTGGAACGGAGGCGATTCCTTTGTCGCAAAGCCAACGCAATATCACTTGTTCAGGTTTTTTATGATGCTGTTCAGCAATCTTAGAAAAAATGGGTTCCTTAAGGAGAGCTCCCTTGCCAAAGGGACGATATGCGATGAGTTGGATCTTGTGCTGATTGCAGTAGTCTAATAGGTCTTTTTGGTAGAGATAGGGATGGAATTCTACTTGGAGCGCGTCTATCTGAATACCTGCTTGAAGGATGCTCTCCATTTCATCGATCGAGAAGTTACTGACGCCAAAATAACGAATAAGCTGGAGCTCTTTTAGTTTGTTCATAGCATGGGCATAAGGCACCATAGAATGTCCTTTGAGCGGCCAATGGACAAAGTACAAGTCGAGATAAGAAGTATCAAGGTCGTTCAGGGCTTTTTGGCATGACTTATTTATGGCGCTTTCAGGATGAACGGGATCCATTTCTTCAATCAGGACTTTGGATGTGATGAAGATCTCATTTCTGGGGTATCCTTTGATCGCCTTGCCAACTTCTTTTTGGTTTTCGTAGACATGCGCAGTATCTAGGTGGCGGTAACCAATTTTTAA
Organism: Rhabdochlamydiaceae bacterium; assembly: GCA_044226975.1. Taxonomy (GTDB): domain Bacteria; phylum Chlamydiota; class Chlamydiia; order Chlamydiales; family Rhabdochlamydiaceae; genus JBGAFT01. The sequence continues at coordinate 1,971 of JBGAFY010000045.1, read as the reverse complement.
GGCTTCTTTCATGGCATGCAGCCCTTTTTCACCAACCAGGTTATAAGTTCCCAGACCAATCAATGGAATCGGTAAAAATGCTCCGTTCATGAACTACCCCCCATTACGAATAATAATAGTCGATCTCTTCATTTTTTTTCGGCCCGATCACTCGCCAGTTCAATCGCAGATTATGCCGATCGAAAAAGATTTTTCCAAAATAGGTATCACCACCGCACAAATGGGAATCGACTGATGCTAAAGAAAGGTTGCTGGAAGGGGCTAGATGAAATAGGAATACAGGGTTCTCATAACCTCTTCGCAGATGCTCTAAGGACACAATTCCAGCATGTGTATCTAATGTCCACCGGAAGATATTGCTAAATCCCATCTCTTGGCCTTGTTTCCCCTGCCAGGTCCCTTTTTCTGTAAAGATAAGGACTGAGTCGCTCTCTTTTGTCACCACCACCTCTCCTTTACCCTTACCATGCCACCCGGTTTCTTCTGGGGACTTTGTCTTTGCATTAAATTTGAGTTGTTTGGCGTTGGAGAGTTTGTCCCATAGATTGAGCAAGACTTTGAGCCGACCTTCTTGCTGCGTCCGCTCAAAGACATTGTAATAGTTTTTCTTTTCTTGGGCTGGCAGCAATGTGTACGCTTTTTTTAAGAGTTGCTCGAGTTCTTCTAACAATGGGAAGGCGGGATTAAATTGGTAAATTCGGGTCTTTCCTTCGTAATAGCTCATAATGATCCCCCCTTTCTCTAACCGTTGCAGCGCTTTTTGCACAGGAGTTAGGGAGGATTGAAGCAAGCGGTGGACTTGTGATCCATAACATTTTCCGTTAACAAACAGGAAAATTAAGATTTTTTGTACATTTTTATTCCCACAAAGCACTTCAAGCATAAAAAATTAAACTCCGTTTTACTCGTTGTAAACTATAATCTAGTTTAAACAAAGAGAGAGCAAGACTCCATTTCCAACTACCATCTACACTTCATAAACCATTATATAGTTTAATTTCAATCTCCATCAACTTGAATACAGCAAAAATAACGGATAAACTCTCCACTTTCATCAAAAATTGGAGTTAAAACAATGAAAGCATTAACAAAAAATTGGACTGTAGTTGATCGAAGGGAATCTTTTTTTATTATTTCACTGGGGTGTTTTCTCATTACTGTTTGTTCTTTGGTAAAGATCCCGTTCTTCCCGATCTCTTTTACTCTACAAACTCTGGCGATCTATATTATTGCCCTTACACAAACTCCAAAGAATGCGTTCCTTTCAGCTATCTGTTATTTAGGATGTGCAACTGTTGGACTTCCGGTGCTTTGCGGACATAGCAATTGTTTTTGGATGTTGGGAAAGTCAGCGGGCTATCTCGTTGCATTTCCTTTAGCAGCCTACCTCATCGCCAAAATTGCTGAAAAAAGACATCCCCTGATTGCCATCTTCAGTGGACAAATGGTGATCTTTGCCTTAGGGTTCTTATGGCTTATTCCTGTCTTTGGTCTTTCTACAGCTTGGATGAAGGGCATAGTCTTATTTATCCCTTCGGAATTGCTTAAAGGTCTCATCGTATTTGCAGTCACTCGTAAGTCGAACGAGGTGGAATAATGATCAACCCAATTCGCCAGGTCATCATTTATAAAGGGCATGAAAAACATCCGTTATTTGGGCCCTATCCAGACAATATACCCAAACGAGTTGCAATGTTTGAATACCTCAACCGTTATAGAGCACAACCTTGGACTGTAAGAACTGTCGCCGGTGAACATCTTGTCGATGTGTTAAACACCTATAATCCCAAAGAAACTTTGCTTGTCATCCCTGCTGGACAAAGCACACGGCTGGACAAGGTATTCTCAACTCATCAAATCGAATATATTAAAAACTTTCACCAATCAGGAGGACGTGGTTATTTTAATTGTGGTTCAGCGTACTTAGTATCTTTAATGCGGATGTTTAAGGGAAAATGCGAAGAGCAACCG
>JBGAFY010000044.1:0-9046 GCA_044226975.1 Rhabdochlamydiaceae bacterium | reverse complement strand
GGACAAAACCAGTTTAACAAGTTTGTAGACACCGAATTATCTGGTTCTTTTGTAACTAACCTAGGAGACCTCGGTGTATCTGGTTGGACACTTGGCGTTCGCTTAGACTTCTAATCCTAGTTTATTAAAGCAAGAATCATGAGCCTGGGTATCACAACCCAGGCTTTTTTTTTCTGGAAGTACGAAAAGTTACATGCGCAAATCATGTAAAGTGCACGAAAATCTTTAGAGGTTTACTTTTTTCAACATATGCTTAAGAAAAAAAAATTAGAATTTCTTCATAAAAAAAACGCCTCTACACATATCTGTGAGGGCTATAAAGTTGCTCGCTAAGAGTTTACTTCCGTTTTTTTTGTTGACCCGAAATTTCATTAAAATTTAGAGTGAGGTTATTAAACGGCGCTCTTGTTTGTGTACAAGTGCCTGTGAACATTTTACTTTTTAAATGATCCAAACCCAGGGGGATCTATATGGAAAAGAACCTAAAAAAGATGTGGCCTGCAGCTGCTGCATCACTTGTAGTATTTACAAGTTTGGTAAGTGCTGACGATATGCAAATGCGCAACCTTGAGAACCGTGTAACGGCTCTTGAGCAGAAAAAAGGCGCTAACGGGATGATCAACCCTGCTGCAAATCCTCCAACAAGAGATGCATCAGGACTATTCATCACAGCTGACGTCCTTTACTGGAAAGCTCGTGAAACAGGCCTTGGATATGCAATTGAAAGCGATGATGACAACCACGACCACGTTGTTGGAGACATCCGCAATCCAAAATCTCGTTACGATTGGGGCTTTAAAGTAGGCTTAGGCTATGCAATGCCACACGATGGTTGGGATCTATATGCTCAATATACATGGTTTAACAGTAAACAACGCCACTGCGACGACGATTGCGATGATTGCTGCTCTCAGTGCGGAACTGAGCTCTTTTTCCCAACATTTGTTGCTCCTTGCACAGGAACAAACCTTTGCCCATCCGTCACTGACGCTTGTGGCAAATGGAAAATGCACCTTCAGTACGTCGACTTAGAACTCGGCCGTGAGTTCTTCGTTAGCAAGTGGCTCACATTAAGACCATTTGCTGGTGGTCGTGGCTTGTGGATCAATCAGAAATACAATGTTGAGTATTCTGGCCAACCAGTTGGCATTACTACACCATTTGTACCTGCTGGACATGAGTTCGAGCATAATATGAAGAACCGTTTTAGCGGTGGTGGTCTTCGCGCAGGTTTAGATACTCAGTGGTATTTTGCGCGTGATTGGAGTTTCTATGCAGAAATGGCTATTAACATCATTCTCGGTTCATTCCATGTGAAAGGAAAACAAGTTGATGAAGTTGAAGCTACTGGAGTAGAGACCCTCGTTTACAAAGTTGATAACAGCTTCGTAGCGTGCCGTCCTGTTGCTGACCTCCAATTCGGTATTTCTTGGGACCATGGCTTTGCTGATGATGCAGTTCACTTCGGAATCAATTTCGGTTGGGAACAACACTATTTCTGGGGACAAAACCAGTTTAACAAGTTCGTTGACACACAATTGTCTGGTTCTTATGTAACCAACCAAGGTGACCTCGGCGTATCTGGTTGGACACTTGGGTTCCGCTTAGACTTCTAATCCTAGCCTAAAAGCAGGATAACTAGCCTGGGTCTCACGACCCAGGCTTTTTTTTTTTTGTTTGAAAGAGACAACTAATTTCATCAGCACAGAGTGAAGAAGCACAGAGAACACAGAGGGGAATTTCTCTTAAGGAACGAACCCCGTTCAGGAAATAAAAATTACCATCTCTTCTCTGTGATCTCTGTGTCTCTTCTTCACTCTGTGCTGATGGAGTTATCTTAGGATGGAAATGACGTGTTTCAAGGCAGAAATAAACTGCACTACATCTTCAGAAGTATTGTATATGCCAAATGAGATGCGGACCATTCCAGATATGCCATAGTGCTTCATGACAGGCTGTGCACATAAAGTCCCCGTCCTGGCCGCAATACCGCGGGCATTGAGCATGGTACCAAGATCAAGGTGATGCACTCCAGCCACAACAAATCCTATGATCGCTCCCCTACTCCTTTCTGGCCCGAAGGTCAAAACTTCAGGGATCTCCTTTAGAGCATCCCATGCAATTTGAGTAAGATGAGCTTCATACTCAGCAATCCAGTCTCTACCAAAACTTTCAATAAACTCTAATGCCGCGCCTAAGCCTATCACTTCAGCGATCATCGGAGTGCCCGCTTCAAATTTCAAGGGAGAAGGCTGAAATGTTGTGGTTTCCCATGATACCACATCCACCATGTCTCCTCCGAAAAGGAAAGGTGGCATAGCATCTAATAAGTGTTTTTTACCGTATAAAACCCCTACGCCTGTAGGTCCATAGATCTTATGCCCAGAAAATGCGTAAAAGTCTGCGTCTAATGCTTGGACATCGATTGGTGAATGTGCAGCGCTCTGGGCGCCATCAATCAATACCAGGGCCCCATGATGATGGGCAAGGTCGATCATTTCGGCAATGGGATTCACAGTGCCGATCGAATTTGCGATATGGGCAATTGCGACGATTTTTGTCTTGTTCGAGAGCAATTGGTCATATGCTGTTAGGTCTAAAGTTCCATCTGACAGCACAGGGATCACTTTAAGTGAACAGCCTCGCTCAGAACACACTTGTTGCCAAGGAACGATGTTGGCGTGATGTTCCAAGGCAGAGATCAAAACTTCATCTCCAGGATGCAAATAGACTTTGGAAGCACAGCGGGCAACTAAGTTAATTGCCTCTGTTGTACCTCGAGTAAAGATAATCTCAGCAGGGTCCTTGGCATTCAAGAAACGTTGTAGCTGCAATCGAACTTCGTTATAGCGAGCGGTCGCGTCTAAAGAAAGGTCATAGACAGCTCTATGCACTGTTCCATAATGTTGGGCATAGAAGTGGCTCATTGCGTCAATGACTGTCTGCGGCTTGTGTGTTGTCGCTGCAGAATCGAGATAAATGCAATCAGGATTGTTAGTGAAAATCGGAAACTGGGCACGGATATCTATTAAGCTTAATTTATCCATGCTAACACTTCGTTTTTAGCGATAGGGTCTTGGATAAGATTGGCAAGCTCTTGGCAAAAGCCTCGGATGAGCAATCTTTTAGCAGAAGAGGGGTCTATCCCTCGGGTCTGTAAATACAACAGATCCTCAGGGCTCATTTGCGAAATGGTCGCACCATGGGATGCTTTGACATCGTCTGCAAAAATCTCAAGGCCAGGCTTCGTTTGGGCAATAGCGTTTTTGTCCAAAAGGAGGTTGTTGTTGAGTTGATAGGCCTGGGTCTGCTGCGCCTCTGCGTGGACAAAGATCTTCCCTGTAAAGCTTGACTGACTATGACCGGAGAGCACATTTTTAAAATGCTGAAGAGACTGGCAATTAGGGGCACAGTGCTCGACATATGTGACCGAGTGGGCTTGATCTCCGTTAGAAAGTACGGACAATCCTTTCAACTCTGCATGAGAACCTTCTTGTTGCAAGGACACTCTCATGTCCGTGCGCGTAGATTTCGATCCCGTGGTAAAGTTTAAGGCTTCTAAGTGAGCATCTCTTTTCAACGTCGCGCGCAGATAAGAGAAGTCCCATAAGTTAGGGCCGGCATTGTTCAATAGGCAACAGTGCACCTTTGCATTTTCATCGAGGGACAAATCAAAGTAAGCATTATGGAAGCAAGAATCTTCTGTCGCAGTTAGCACTTTAAACGTATAGGAAAATGCGCTGTGGGCGCCTGCGTGGATATGGAAACGAGGAAAACTACAAGGAGCTGTAAGAACTTGTAAAATTAGGACCGGCCCTTCGATCGCTGTCTTTGGAGGGAGATAGAGAAAAAATCCATGGTTGTACAAGGCCAGGTTAAGCAAAACAAAAGGATCGTTTTCTTCAAGAGAAAATCCTAAACGTTTTGTAAAATAAGAACGGTAGGACATCGCTGCTTCTTTTAGATTGCAAAGAGTAGCATTTGAAGGGATCGAAGAATATCCAGAATGCAGCTTGCCATCGATCATGACAATTCGATGCGGCGATGGATGTCGGTCTATCTCTTTCTGAATCAGTTGCTCTAAGTCAGTGCTAATAGCCCTAGGATTAAAAGTAGTGCCGTAAAAAGCGCGTAATGGAACGTATTGATAAAGTTCCCCGTTTTTATCTGGCAGCCCCAAATGTTGGGCCTTATCCCAAGCTTTACGGCGCAGTCCAAATACATCATCCAGGATACTCTGCGAGAATAAAGGCTCCAATAATGAGGAGAACATATTTTTACCTCATCGCCTCGGCGTTTTGCAGCCAGTCGTATCCTTGCGTTTCTAAAGTTTGGGCAAGCTCTGGGCCTCCAGAACGGACGATCTTGCCCTCAATCAAAACATGGACATGATGGGGAGGAAGGTAATCAAGCAACCGTTGGTAATGGGTGATGACAAGGAGTGAGCTTTCGGGATTAAGAACTTGAGATACACCTTTTGCAACACTGCGTAGCGCATCGATATCAAGACCAGAATCTGTCTCATCTAGTACGGCGAAAAAAGGGTCCAACACCGCCATCTGGACGATTTCATTGCGTTTTTTTTCTCCTCCGGAGAAGCCTTCGTTGATCCCACGATCTTTAAACTCTTTGCGCATTGAGACAAGCTCCATTTTCTTTTCGAGGAGCGAGATAAAATCTTCTTCAGAAAGAAGCTCAAGGCCTTGAGCTTTTCTCTTGGCGTTAAGAGCAGCATGGAGAAATTGCTGATTGCTGATCCCTGGGATTTCCACAGGATACTGAAACCCTACGAATACACCCAAATGAGCCCTTTCTTCGGGTGGCATGTCAAGAATGTTGACTCCATTGACCAGGATCTGACCTTCAGTGACTTCATAAGATGGATCGCCTGCGATCACTTTGGCTAAAGTGGATTTGCCAGCTCCATTAGGACCCATGACAGCATGTATCTCACCGGGCTTTAGGGATAAGTTAATCCCGCGCAAAATAGGCTGCTGAACTCTAATGGGAGCTCTTTGATAACGTCTTTACAAAAGCCGCTTACGATCAGGTTGATGGCATCCTCAAGTGAAATTCCTCGAGATCGCAAGTATAAGAGCTGCGCTTCGTTCATCTTGGAAGTAGAGGCCTCATGTTCGATCTGCGCGGTATCGTTTGCAACTTCGATGTAAGGAAATGTGTTGGCGGAGCAACGGTTCCCAACTAACATGGAGTCGCACTGAGTGAAATTGCGCGCTCCCTCTGCTCGAGGGGCAACTTTGACTAAACCTCGATAAGTGTTATGAGACTGATCGGCAGAAATCCCCTTCGAAACGATTGTAGATCTGGTATTTTTACCTAAGTGAATCATTTTAGTTCCCGTATCTGCCTGCATAAAACCATTGGTTAATGCGACAGAGTAAAATTCTCCGACCGATTCATCACCTTGCAAAATACAGCTTGGGTATTTCCAAGTAATGGCAGCACCTGCTTCTACTTGGGTCCAGGCGATTTTAGATCGATATCCCTGGCAGCGCCCGCGTTTAGTCACAAAATTGAATATTCCACCTATGCCCGTCTTTGGGTCGCCTGCGTACCAGTTTTGAACTGTGGAGTACTTGATCTCAGCCCGATCTAATGCTATGAGTTCTACAACAGCAGCATGGAGTTGGTTTGTGTCATAGGCTGGAGCTGTGCAACCTTCCAAGTAACTGACGTAAGAGTCTTCCTCGGCAATAATGAGCGTCCTTTCGAACTGCCCTGATTCACGGTCGTTGATGCGGAAATAAGTGGAGAGCTCTATTGGGCTTCTCACTCCTTTAGGAACATATACAAATGAACCATCTGTAAACACGGCAGAATTCAATGCAGAGAAAAAATTATCTCCGATAGGCACTACTGTCCCGAGATATTTTTCCACCAATTCGGGATACCGCTTGACTGCTTCGCTAATAGAACACAGCACGACACCCGCTTCTTGCAATTGTTTTTGAAATGTCGTTCCTAATGAGACAGAATCGAAAACGACATCAACAGCGACATTGGTCAAGCGTTTTTGCTCATCCAAAGGAATTCCCAGTTTTTCAAATGTGCGGAGCAATTCTGGATCAACTTCGCTAAGAGAGTCCAAGCTTTGCTTGGTCTTGGGCGCCGAATAGTATGTGATATTTTGATAATCGATAGGGGCAAAACGAACATTGGCCCACGTAGGCTCAGTCATTGTACGCCATTTAGCATAAGCTTTTAAACGAAACTCGAGCAAAAATGCCGGCTCGTTTTTCTTGGCAGACAGCTCACGGATCACATCTTCATTGAGACCTTTTGGGAAACTCTCCGTCTCGATAGATGTGCTAAAGCCGTACTTGTATTCGGATCGCTCTTGAAGGAGCTCCTGCGTTGACATGTGATTTTTTTAATTTAAGAATGATCTATTGGTACAATCATACCTTAAAATGACAAATAAAAGAACAAGATACACAGGATAGAAAGAGCTGCATTAAAAACAGCACTTTTTATTTTGCATGCCTACCGCCCAAGCTCAGGGCACTCTGATTAATTATTTTTTAAACTAGATTTCTAGAACGCATAATCTGTTCAGCCTTAACAAGATGCTCTGGCAGGTCAATACCAGTCACTTCTTCATCCGTCTCATGCACACGCACCTTTAATCCGTTATAAAGGAATCTTAATTGCTCCAGCTGCTCTGCTGTCTCAATAGCGCAGGGCGATAACTTAGAAATACGGATCAAGGCCTCTTGAGTAAAGGCATAGATGCCAACGTGTTTAAAATAAATTTTTTGATCATCTGAAATAGGATCTCGGTAACAAGGAATTGGACTGCGAGAAAAATACATAGCATATCCGTGAGCATCAGTCACAACCTTAGCAAACTGTATGGACTGGACCTCTTGAAGATTTACGATCCTTTTTTTCAACGTCCACACATCGCTTTTGTCTTTCCCGCAGGTCTGCAAAAGCGCTTCGATCATTTTTTTTGAAATGAAGGGTTCATCTCCTTGCCAATTTACCCAAACATCTCCCTGAACAGACCCATTAGCATTTAACTCGACTAAGCGGTCGGTGCCAGAGGGACAATCAGGCGAGGTCATCACAAAACGTGCACCAAACGAAGCAACGAGGTCTGCTGTTTCTTGTGCATCGACAGCAATCACGACATCGCTGAAAAACGGGATTGATCTTGCTGAATCCCAGACTCTTTGTAGCAAGGGCTTGCCTGCTAAACTCGCTAAAACTTTTCGAGGAAACCGCGTCGATTTAAGACGCGCCGGAATCACACAAACTATCTTCATAATTGAACATATCCAATTTTAGAAAATGAGAGTTGGACAAATACCATCGCACAGTTTCTTCCAATGCTGCATCAAATGATTTGAGACGCTTCCACCCAAGTTCTTTTTCGATTTTTTCTGAACTTATTGCATAGCGGTAATCGTGGCCCGGCCTATCAATGACAAACTGTATTAAAGGCTCTAAGGCATCAATAGGAAGATTTTCCGCTGTAGCAATCACTCTAAGGATAGCGCGGACTAAGTCAATATTCCTTTTTTCAGTTTGCCCACCGATTGTATATGTTTGACCTGAAGGCGCACGCTCCAAAATCGCAAAAAGAGCGTGGGCATGCTCGTCGACATGGATCCAGTCGCGCACTTGCATTCCCTTGCCATAAACTGGAATTGGCTGTTTTTCAAGAGCATGCTTGATAACTACGGGAATGAGTTTTTCTGGGTATTGAAACGGTCCAAAGTTATTGCTGCAATGCGAAATCGTCGACTTAATACCGTACGTTGCTGCATAGGCGCGGACAAAATGATCACTAGAAGCTTTTGATGCAGAATAAGGAGAATTAGGACGGTAAGGAGAGTCTTCATTGAAAATTCCTTCTTCTCCTAAGGCTCCATACACCTCGTCTGTTGAAACATGATGAAAATGTATGCTTGGACAGGTCCGTACAGCTTCCAGCATAGCTATAGTTCCCATCACATTGGTTCTCGCAAATGTGCGCGGCCCTGCAATGCTGCGATCCACGTGACTTTCAGCTGCACAGTGGACGACATGGGTAATTTTTTCGCTTACTAGGATCTCGGTCACGAGCTCTTCATCGAGGATATTGCCCTCAATAAAACTATACCGCTGATCATTTTCTACCGACTCAACGCTGGCAAGGTTTGCTGCATATGTTAGAGCATCTAAATTGACAATTCTCTCACAGCGGTCGCTATATTGGTTCAATGACAACCGAATAAAGGCGGACCCGATAAATCCAGCGCCACCAGTTACCAAAATTCTCATTTTATCTTTGGGCATTTAAATACTCCTCAATGATTTCCTCCCAGGGGCGCATGCGCCGTCCAAGATAAGACTCTACTTTTAATGTGTCTAATGCTGAATAATGCGGTCTCGGAGCTCGGGTAGAAAAAGCATTAGCTAATACAGGATTTACTCTTTGGCAATTTATGGACATCTTATGTTGTAGCAAACGATTTCTCATGTCTTCGGCGATCTCGAAACGACTCAAAGCTGTGCCGCCTGCTACATGAAATAGTCCAGCTGCATCTCGAAGCTCCCAAACATTTTTGACCAGATCTGGAACGTAAGTAGGCTTTCCTATTTGATCAGTGACTGCAGACACTTCTTCTTTAGACTGAAGAAGCTGCAGAACTGAAGAAACAAAATTTTTACCACCTCTGCCAAACACCCAAGATGTACGTATGATGCACGCCTCAGGCATCACCTCCATTACGGCAACCTCTCCCTCCCTCTTGCTTTTTCCATAAATGTTGATCGGGTTGCATTCATCGGTTTCTTTATAGGGAACAGAAGCTTCTCCATCAAAAACATAATCTGTAGAAAAGTGAAGATAGAAGGCCCCAAGTTGTTTTGCTGATTCGGCAACAATTCTAGGCGCTACGGCATTAAGTGCGTATGCTAAATCAACTTCATCTTCTGCACCATCGACATTTGTGTAAGCTGCACAGTTAATGATATAGGCAACCTGATGTTGGGAAAAAAAATCTTTGATCTGACCTGGTTTTGTCATTTCAAGCTC
>JBGAFY010000043.1:0-9994 GCA_044226975.1 Rhabdochlamydiaceae bacterium | reverse complement strand
TTTCATTGGACTAAAGTCCAAGTTCTTTAAACAAAGCAATATTTTAGGCTCCGCTCAAAAAAAGTAAAAAACCATGTTGTCTAATGAGTTTGAAAAATTCAAGAAAAATTTATTAATTGCTCAAGAAAGTAGAAAAGAAGTTAAGTTATAAAGCATTGATTATAAGGCGTTTATTAAAAAATAAGTTAAAAGATGCTGTGTTACTTGTCATAAAGTCCTCTATCTAAAATTTCTAGCATTAAGACTGTTTCAATTTAATTTGACAATTAAATGTTTTGTAAATACTTTTAATTTAAAAAGAAAAGCAAGTGTTTTTACTAAAAAAAGCGGTTGAAACTTTTTTAATGAAAATGATTTATAGAGATATTTATATGTAATTCCCATGGAATTATTTTGAGAAAATCAGCTTTGGGTGTGATAGGTGTTAGTGTGATTATTTGTTTAATCGGATATATCTTTTTGAATATGCGATTAGATCCCTATTTTTTGAAAGAAAACGAATTAAATGACAATTTGAAGGAAAATAATGTAGTAGTTGAAAGTACCGAATTCAACCCTTATGCAGCCATTTTACGAAACAGCGTTGATCCGGTCATTCCTTTAGCCCCACTTATTGCAGCTTCTACAAAAGATCCTCCGTCTGTAGTGCCCGTTGTAAAAAATGACACGCGGAATCTTTATCCTCTACCTAAGCGCATAGCGGCAAGCTATGCAGGAAGTCCAGAGGATGGAGTGGGCTTGCTTGCGAATTACACCTCGTTGGATATTCTTTTTGGCCCCGACTATGCTCCGGGACATGTCCTTCCTTTGGTCGATCTTAGAGGCACATATTTTAACTCGAATACATTTGCAGGAAGTGCTGGAATTGTCACACGCTATATCCCACAATCTTTTTGTGCCCTCATAGGAGTCAATGCCTACTATGATTTTCGTGGGGGATCAAAAGGAAATTTCAACCAGTTAGGAGTTGGTTTTGAGCTCTTAGGTGAAAGATGGGATTTTCGTGCTAATGGTTATATTCCAGTGGGCGAAATAAACATAAGAGCACTTGCCTTTTTAACAACTATATCGGCGATTACTATATCAAACGCGATGCTAACGAGTTAAGCTTTTATGGGGCTAATGCAGAAATAGGAAGGCTTATTTTCCCTTCGGAAACTTTCCTTCTTTATGCAGCAGGCAGTCCATACTGCACCAACGGGAAAAGAGATGTGCTCCGAAGGCATGGGAGGTTATTTCCGAATGCGCCCTCAATATAAGGACTACATCGCGTTAGATTTGAAAGTCGTCGCTTCACGATCTTTAATACGGTGTTTCAGGCTCAAATAATTATCTCGATTCCTCTGTATCAAATGGGATCAGGTAATGGTCTTGGTCGCGGGATCACAAATCGTCAAGTCTATCAACCTGCTGATCAGGTTGATACAATCCCGATCAATAAACGCTGTTCCTGGGAATTCAACTATTGAGAGACTGCTCACTTTTTTAACCTATCTTTGAGCTTGTCTTTAAACTCTAAAAAATGGTCTCTATTTTTATCACTTGCATATATAAATGAAAATTTGTCACTCTTGTAATTATGAGTGTATTTAAACCCGCGTCTATTATTCAGCCTTGTTTATCTTTGTTTTCTTTTTTCTCAAATATTTAGTTTCGCATCATTATACTGATCTAGATGACACATGTCCGCTTTTGTCAGTCTAGATCTCATTGCGAAGATATAAGCCCATAATTGAGAGAACTAAAGCTTGAGAAGTGCTGCGTTTCCTTTTGATTGGCTTCTCACTTTGAACCACGAACGTTTCTTGGCTGTTTGGGAAGATTTTGAGTTCTTTTTAAGAGGAAAAATTTTTTTTTCAGCATCCTGTCCATCCTTATATGGTTGAAAATGATTATTACCAGATTGAATGGTTATGATGATTGGCCATTTGCTGATTATGGATGGGATGCAATCCGATATGCAGAACATATACTGGAAATTCAATCCAAATATCAGAGGAGAATTGCTCGATTTAAACAGTTGTCTGACTTCCAAGGCAAAGTGTATTTCTTAAGAGCCGCTTTCGATTTTAATAATGATCCTTCTGTGTATTGGGGTGAGAGTTCTCAAGCGAGAATTAGTATTGAACAAGCTGTGTTGCTTAAAGAGGTTCTCGAAAAATATTTTCCTTCTTTAGACTTTGAGTTAGTGATTATCAATTACGTTGAAGAAAATGCACCTAACATCGTGGGCATAAATAGAATACGAGAATTTAAGGTCAGAAAATCTCATAAACAGGATGACTATAAGTCCTTGTTCAATTCTCTATGATGACTTTTAGAGAATGTTCTTTTGATGCGTTTCCAAAGACTTCGTATGCCTTCAAAATCTCTCTTAATTTAAAATGATGTGTGATCATTCGATGGGGAGAGAGTTTTCCTGCAGTGACAATTTTCAATAAAGTTGGAATTGTATAAGTATCCACGAGTGCTGTTGTTAAAGTTATATTATGGTGCCAAAGATTTTCAAGATGTAAATTGACGCTTTTCCCGTGCACCCCAATATTTGCGAGAAAACCACCCGGGCTTAAAATAGATTGGCAGATATCAAAAGCTTCAGGCGTTCCAACTGCTTCAATTGCAACGTCTACCCCTTTTTGCTTGGTATGCTTCATGATTTTATCTATAGCTGTATTGTCTTTGCCATTGATCAACAAAGTTGCTCCAAATTTTTTGGCAACCTCGAGTCTAAAGTCATCAATGTCGATCATGATAATCTCTGAAGGGGAATAGAATTGAGCTGTAAGCAATGTTGCGAGCCCGATGGGTCCTGCCCCAATGATAGCTACTTTTGACCCAACTTTTATCTGTCCTTTCAAGACGCCCGCTTCGTATCCTGTTGGGAAAATATCACTGAGCATGACAAGCTGTTCTTCATCAATGCCCTTGGGAATGGCATAAAGACTGGTATCTGCATAGGGTATCCTGACATATTCCGCTTGTGTCCCATCAATTTTATGACCGAGGATCCAGCCTCCTGTTTCGCAATGGGAATACATCTTATCTTTACAGTAGGGGCATTTTCCGCACGAAGTTATGCAGGAGATAAGGACCTTGTCTTTTACCTGAAAGTTTGAGACAGCGCTTCCTACTTCTTCGATGATCCCAATTCCTTCATGTCCTAAAGTACGTCCTTTTTCAACAGGATGATACCTCCCTTTGATGTGAAGGTCTGTGCCGCAGATTGTGGTTTTGATGATTTTAACAATACAATCGGTAGGTTTTTCGATTGTGTGCTTTGTCTTTTCTTCTAAGGCAATTTTTCCCGGACCGTTTATAAACAAGTGCTTTCATGGATGTCCTTTTTATACCTTTGCTTATCACATTTCTCTAATCTCAGGAAAAAATGGCTTTACTGCTATTTTGTGACACGATGGAAAATAAAATTCCGAGAGTGGGTGTTGGCGTGATCGTTTGTATTATTGCTTAGGAATATAAATGGAAACCATTGAATGGCATGACTTTGAAAAGGTTGAGATTCGCGTTGGAACTATTGTCGAAGTAGAAGAATTTCCTGAAGCTAGAAAACCTGCATATAAACTTAAAATTGATTTGGGGGAAGGGCTAGGGATAAAAAGATCTAGTGCCCAGATCACAAAGCTTTATTCAAAAGAATCTTTAATTGGAAAGCAGGTGCTGTGCGTTGTAAATTTTAAACCGAAAAAAATTGGCCCTTATTTTTCTGAAGTATTAACTACAGGATTTATTCTAGGCGATGAGGTGGTTCTTGCTTCACCTGAGAGAAAAGTTCCGAATGGCACAAAGTTAGCATAGGAAAAAGAAGATAATTTCATCAGCACAGAGTGAGAATGGAGGCACAGAGAAATAAGAGCTTAGTTTTTTTGCGGACGTTTAGCAGCAATGAAGTGTCCTTTTCTCGCTCTAGCGAAAAGGGGCTTCTTCCTCAGTCTCTGTGTTCTCTGTGTGCCTCTTCTTCGCTCTGTGCTGATGAAATTATCTTCTTCTCCTTCTTCCCACTAGCGGTTCTTTTTTGAGGAGTCGATCGAAATTCTCTCAAAGTATATGTGTCCTAGAGGAGATATCTCAAATCCTTTTACATGGGGGTGGATGAGAAAAGCATAGTTGCCATGATAAAGGGTAGAAATGGGCATTTCATCTAACCATGATCTGCCTAGCTTTTTTTGATGTAGTGCATATATTCTGGGGCGATGAAGAATCGAGCGTATTCTAAATTGCGATTAAACTCTTGATTTTCCCATTTTGGATAGTTGCGGAGGTTGGATCTGTCTTGGAACCTTTCCAAAATGCTCATCGGATCGCCGTAATCAGCTACCCAGGTAAATAGACCAAGAGCATATTCGCCTTTTCGAGAGCGTTCATGCAAAGTTTTAAAATTCTACGTTTTCTCAAGATTCACGTTAACGCCCAAGATTGTAACCAACGATTTTGTAATTTTTGCATATTAAGTGATTGCTCACCAGATACATAAATGAAAAAAGAAAGCTTTCAATATCTTTCGCTTGAATGTTTAATTCTTTTAGCCCTTTTTGAAAAATATTCTTTTGCTTTTCCTGATTCATCATCGTTGAAAAGATGTCTTGTGCCCTCTTTAAGAAATACTGGCGGAATGATGTTGGAGGCTTCTTGTTCTTTGAGTTGAGTGATATGTTCGACAATATCTTTGCGGCTAATCGCATAAGCAAATGCTTTGCGCATGTTGGCGTTATCAAAGGGGAATTTTGCGGTGTTGAACGAGAGAAACTTAGTTGTAGCTACAGGGAAGAACTCAAGCAGGTTTTTCTTTTCCAAGTCTTGATTGATAATTGTTGGAAAAAACGATAAAGGGGTTCCAATGAGATCGAAATGGCCACTGACGTACATATGCAAGGCTGCGAGTTCGCGGTCAATAATATCAATAATTACATGATCCAATTTTACTTCGTCTGCGTTGCGGAAACGAGGGTTTTTTTCAAGGATCATCTCGTGATTGATCTTCCAGTCTTTAAGTTTAAATGGGCCATTAGATACGAAGCTTTTTTGCGAAAAGGCCCAATTGGGATCTGAGAGTCCACCGCGATTTGATTGGAAGCATCACAGAAGAAGCGACAACCTGTAAAAGTGAGGTGAGGGTCTTTCTGAAGCTCAACGACAGGGTGGTAGCATCTTGTGCATGGACTCCAACAGCATCTAGAGGTACTTCTCCTTTTTTTGCAGATTTAGCATTCTTGATGCAGTAGAGCAGGAAAGCATCAGGACATGGAAATTTAGGATCAAGGATGCTTTTCCAGCTAGTCTCAAAGTCGTATGCAGTTACAGGAGTTCCATCAGACCATAATGTGTTTTGTAAATAGAAAGTGTAAGTTTTTCTTGTCCTGCGAAACTTCAAATGATTAGCTTGTGCAGGTGAGATGGACGCTGTCCGAATTTAAACGGAGAAGGCCTTCAAACAACATGAAGTGTACTTGAGAAGCAACCATATCATTGCCTTTGCGAGGATCGAGTGATATGGGCTCTTTTTGGAGGTTAATACGCAAGTTCTGCTCCTTTTTCTCCAACGGCTGGTTCCCTTTTTGACACGAGACGAAAGCGCCCATAAATAACCCAAGATAAAGTAACAATTGTTTCATGGTTCGTTGCATTTTAATAGTAATAAAATTTTCGTCAGATAGTTACTCTATCCTGTAGCTGGTTTTCCAAACATCTTTTGAAAAATGATGTAGGAAAGTGTCGTTGAATTAAGTTAATAGTTATTGTTAAAGTACACGTTTTGGGAACTGTTAACGGATTCAGGATTCTTTGCTTTTTTGAAAATTTGCTCAAAAAGTCCAAAAAATCGACAGAATCTGAATAAGTTAACAGTTTCTTAATCGCAGTGCATTCCATATGACGGAGACGGAGCTGAACGCCATCGCAGCGCTTGCAATCATCGGGCTTAAGAGAATTCCAAATGCAGGATAAAAAACTCCCGCTGCAATAGGAATGCCAAGAATATTGTACAGAAATGCAAAGGTAAGATTTTGTCGGATATTTTTAAGAGTCGCAATACTTAGCTTTCTCGCTTTGACAATCCCTAGTAAATCTCCTTTGATAAGTGTAATGCCTGCGCTTTCTAGAGCCACACCAGCACCTGTTCCCATAGCAATCCCAACATCTGCCTGAGCTATTGCAGGGGCATCGTTGATGCCATCGCCTGCCATTGCGACAATTTTTTGTTGAGACTGTAATTTCTGGACAATGGCAATTTTCTCTGCTGGTAAAATTTCAGCATAAAATGCATCGATGTTGAGCTTTTTTGCGACAGCTGTAGCGGCAAGAGTGCTGCCGCCAGTGATCATGACAATCCGGATTTTTTCTGCATGCAATTCTTGTATTGCTTGTAGCGAGGATTCTTTAATCGCATCTGAGGCGATTAATAATCCTGCAAGTTTTCGATCGATCGCGACGTACATCGCAGTCTCGGCATTTTGGCGATATGCCTCAGCACGATCTCGTAATGGGGAAGTAGGGACATTTTGATCGCTCATCATCGCTTCATTGCCTATCGCAACTTCTTTTGAAGCAATCACTCCAAAAATTCCTTTCCCAGGGAATGCGCGGAATTGTTCGACAGGATTTAGCCGCATGTTCTTTTCTTTTGCCTTAGCGACAACAGCTACAGAAACTGGGTGTTCACTGCCTATTTCAAGGGAAGCGGCATATTGGAGGATGGTATCTTGATCAAATGCACCGTGAGGAATAATTTCTCTTAAGAGAATTTTTCCTTCTGTGATCGTGCCGGTTTTGTCTAGGAGCACTGTATCAACCTTACCGAGGATTTCTAAGCTCTCAGCATTTTTAATTAAGATCCCATGCATAGCGCCTTTGCCAATTCCCACCATGATCGACATGGGTGTGGCAAGTCCCAGCGCACAAGGGCATGCGATAATTAAAACGGAGACTGCATTGAGAATAGCATAGGCTACCTTAGGCTCCGGCCCTAGCCATAACCAAAATGCAAAAGTACAGAGGGCAATCAAAAGTACTGCAGGCACAAAATATGCTGCGACCTTGTCTGCGAGATTTTGGATTGGTGCTCTGCTCCGCTGTGCTTTTGAGACAAGTTCGACTATCCTTGAGAGAAGCGTTTCATTTCCTACCCGGCGCGCTTCCATGATGAAAGTTCCCATCCCATTGATCGTCGCACCAATCACTGAGTCGCCTTTAATTTTTTCTACCGGAAGCGATTCTCCTGTCATCATTGACTCATCGACATTGCTTTGGCCTTCTAGGACTACTCCATCGACAGGAATTTTTTCTCCAGGACGTACCCGAAGTTTATTGCTGACAAGTACTTCTGAGAGAGCAATTGTTTTTTCACTCCCATCTTCTAAAAGTATTGTGGCTGTTTGAGGGGCAAGCTTAAGCAGAGATTGTATAGCACTGCTCGTTTTGGCCCTCGCTCTGAGTTCTAACAGCTGTCCTAAGAGCACGAGGGCAGTGATCACAGATGCGGCTTCGAAATATACTGGAATATGGCCAGAACTTTGCGATAAATTTTGTGGCAATAGGTTTGGTAATAGTAAAGCAATAACGCTATAGCAATAAGCCGTTCCAACACCGATTGCAATCAATGTGAACATGTTTAAGGACTTGTGGACCAAAGAATCCCAAGCCCGGATAAAAAAAATTGACCCACACCACAAAACGACAGGTGTTGCTAAAAGTGCTTGAACAATCCCACTTATTTTCCCGGGCCAGAACATTCCAAGTAAGACGATAGGCAGAGAAAGAAATGCAGAGATGTAAAATCGACGCGTTATGGCCCTAAGCTGAGATTCTTCATCCCCGCTTGAAGTAACACCTGCAGGCTCTAAGTCCATGCCGCAAATAGGACAGAAGCCTGGCTTGTCCTGTTGTATCTTCGGATGCATTGGGCAGGTGTATAGTGCCATTAGAACTACAGGCCCTTAGTTACATAGGTCTATTATTAGAACGCTGGTAAGACGGCGCCTTTGTAAGTATTCAGTATGAAAGCGCGCATCTTTTCAGATGTCAGAGCATTTTTTAATGCCTGTATGTCAGGGCGGTTCTCATCAGTGATGCGGACGACCAAGACATTGACATAAGGGGAATCTTTGTTTTCTAAAACTAGGGCATCTTTTTCTGGCGATAATCCCGCTTCAAGCGCGTAGTTGGTGTTGATTGCAGCAGCGTCTACTTGATTCAAAGTCCGAGGGATCATCGCAGCATCGACTTCTCTAATTGTCAGTTTTTTTGGATTGCTGGTGATGTTGATTACCGTGGCTTGCAAACTATTGGGATTATCGAGCTTGATCAAGCCTTGAGATTGGAGCAATAAAAGTGCACGCCCTTCGTTTGTGGGATCGTTGGGGATAGCAATCACGGCATTCTCTTTTAAATCTGCAAGTGAGGATACTTTTTTTGAGTAAATGCCCATCGGTTCGATCTCAACTTTTGCAATGCTGGCAATTGGATAATGGAATTGCTTAATTTGTTCGTCGAGGAAGGGAATGTGCTGGAAAAAATTTGCGTCGATCTCGTTTTCTGCGAGTGCTCGATTCGGCATATTATAATCGTCAGTGACGATAATAACGAGGTTGACCCCTTGGGCTTTGAGGTCAGGTTTTATATAATCTAACATCTGGGCATGGGGGACAGAAGATGCCGCAATTTTTAACCCATGTTGTTTGCTAGAACATCCAAAAAAAACGACACAGAGACCGAGTAATAAGGCATGGAATTTATTCATGGCCGAGAGTTCCTCTTTTTTTGTAAATTACATGCACGCATCTGTTCCCAAGCCACTGCACAGCTTGAACAACAAGGATAAGTAGGATAACAGTTACAACCATGATAAAAGTATTGAAGCGGTTGTATCCATATTGAATAGCCACCTGCCCTAACCCTCCACCTCCCACAAGGCCTGCCATTGCACTGTACCCGATGAGGTTTACAATCGTCAATGTAACTCCTGAAATAATCGAAGGCAAGGCTTCTTGAAGCAAAACTTTTGTGATGATCTGCCATGTATTCGATCCCATGACAATGGCCGCTTCTAAAATGTGTCGATCGACATCTTTCAAACTCGTTTCTACAACACGAGCGACGAAGGGCGCTGCTGCAATGGTCAATGGGACAATAGCAGCTGTAGTGCCAAGGCTTGTTCCAACAATGAACTGTGTAAAGGGGATCAAAGCAACCATGAGGATTGCAAAGGGAAACGATCTTCCGATATTGACGATCGTTTCAAGGACTTTGTAAATTCCTAGATGTTCTTTGATATGGCCCTTGCTACAGATTGTCAAAATGACCCCAATTGGTACCCCGATGAGGACTGCAAAAAATGCCGAAACAAAGACCATGTATAGAGTGTTCCAAAGTTGCAGCGGAAGAAGTTGAAAGGCTAAATCAATATTGCTCATTCGACCTCACTTGAATGTAGAAATTCACAATCTACAGATTGTTCTTTAAGATAGCGCAATGAATGGTCTATCCCTTCAGGAGACCCTAACAATTCAATGATCAAAGTCCCTATCGTAAGATCCTGCACATAGTCGATCCAACCCAATAAGATATTGGCATCCACTTGGAACTTCTTAACTAAATGGGCGATAATGGGCTCTCCTGCAACTTGACCTTTAAATCGCAACCGCAAGAGTTTGCATGTAGGAGAGATCCTTTTAAAAAAATCACGCGGGATCTCATGTTCGCCGCTTTGAACGAAGTTTCGAGTTGTTGCATGCTTAGGGTTTGCAAAAAGTGCTGAGGTTGGACCTGCTTCAATTATCGACCCTCCTTCAATAACTGCCACTTTATTGCAAATGCGCTTGATGACATCCATCTCATGGGTGATAAGGACGATAGTCACTCCGAGCTGTTGATTGATTGTTTTGAGCAAAGTTAAAATTTCACGAGTCGTTTTTGGATCAAGTGATGAGGTGGCCTCGTCGCATAAAAGCACTTCGGGTTGATTTGCTAGAGCGCGTGCAATCCC
>JBGAFY010000042.1:0-9743 GCA_044226975.1 Rhabdochlamydiaceae bacterium | reverse complement strand
GGCAGGTATTATACTGTTTCCGGGCGCACGACCCAGATCGACGGAGTGAGAGCGGACATCGTCGTGCCAACGGCCTATTCAGCCCTGGCCATCGGCGAGCGCTATTTGGAATATCCCTTGAAGAGCGATCGGATCCCTTCCGCCTACGTCGACCCGCTGACAGATGTCGATCCGCGCAACAAGCCCTGGTTCCAGAAAAATTATTTGCCCAATCTGCAGAAAAAACTCTCGCTTTGGACGCAAATGCTCTCCCAGCTGCAAGAAAACAGCGCCTATCGCCTAAAGCAAAATAAAGATTATTCTCTCTTTCTGAATGCCCTTGAGCGGGACAAGAAAGGGGATTATTTCACCCCGACCGCCCAGGAAAACTGGGGCGTCGACGATCTGCAAATGGTAGAGGCAGTCAATATCCTGAAGGACATGACAATGCTCAAGCCCTCGGCAGCCAAAAAGGTCGCTCTCCTGACAAAGTGATTGCTAAAAATCACCCGACTTTCTATCTTATTGTACTTGTTTCATTTGAAGCCTCATTGTGGCCAGATAGCTCAGTCGGTAGAGCAGAGGACTGAAAATCCTTGTGTCGCTGGTTCGATTCCAGTTCTGGCCAACTCTTCTCTTGCCGGAGAAAGCCGTAATATAGCCGTAGCGCTAGATTACCTTAAATCACCCAAAACAGATCTTTGAGAATTTTGCTTTGAAGATCGCTTTGGAGTGTCGATGTCGGCAATACTACGGCATCAACTTTTACACTCCCTTTAAGTAACTGAAAATCAAGCACAGAGATGTGGCGGTCTGAGGACTATCCATCTTCGTTGCGGGTTAAAAGGAGTCAAAATGGGTCATATCAGATTTTTAGAGTTTCTTGATTCCTCTCAGAAAAAAACTTATATTGCTCCTTTCCCTATGGACCTTGTTGCGTAAATCATATTTGAGAGCATGATCTTCGACGAGTCTCGTTTTAAGCCGCAACCCATTCTCCTTTTGGCATTCCTTGAGAAGTCATTTTATTAATTACCAACGATTTGGCGTAGACCTCTCCTCGTTGGTTTTCTAGTTTCCTAGATTGCAATTTCTCACCAAATACTGTTTTCCATCGATAGAACCCCGTCTCTCCCAAGGATCTTCGATGATACCCTGCTAGTATTTTCCAGATCTTTCTGGCCTCAACATCATTCCCTAATCCCGATATGGGACTTATCGCATCATTACGGCCCTTCATCCATGGTTCATCCGCCAGATCATGTAAGATAGCGCCTCTTTTTGGTGGAACTATAAACTCGATATCAATTGCATGAAGTTCAGCACGCGAGGGCCCTGTGTCGTAAGCGCCATCACCATAACCCCTCTTTACAGACCGTGGAAGGTGCTTAGTCATTTTTGGCACCACTTCACAATCCGCCTCACTGTTCTCCCCTAGATAGCTGATCACGATATCATGGCTATCTGGACAAACAGCCAAGTGGATCTTCCTCCACGTCCTACGCTTGCTCTTACCGTGCTTTTTAACCTTCCATTCCCCTTCGCCGTAAACTTTTAATCCCGAAGAGTCGAACACAACATCTGTGATTCTTTTATTTCCAAAACGCTTGATTTCTTGCCCAAGCTCCGCAGCTCTCCTGCAGATCCTGGTATAGCAAGGCACTCTAAGACAAAGACCGAGCAGCCCAATCATCGAAAGCATAAAGCCTTGTAATGTTGTAGACGGCTTTGATCATCAATGCGCAAAGAATCGCCTCATCTGAATAGACTCTCGGCTTCCCTCATTTTGGGACGGCGTTCCATTTTTCGAGGGATTCATTAGAAAACTTGCAACACTTCTCCGATCGCCTCATCTGAATAGACTCTCGGCTTCCCTCATTTTGGGCTAGGTTCCGCGTTCCATTTTTCGAGGGATTCATTAGAAAACCAAATTGCAACACTTCTCCGATTTACCAAAGCTTTGTTATATTCTGCCCAGTTGCGGATACGGTACTTCATGTTTGTCTGCTTAGTCATGTTTGGTCCTAAAGTTTTTCGATTGGTCACAAAAAATTTATAGAATCTGATTTCTAAGCGCAAGCAAAACCCTTATCCGCAGCTATTTACGCAAAAAGGCCCCGCTGAATTAGCTCACCACAAAAAGGGATAAAGTTTCTTAAAATCCGAAGATGAAATCTTTAGTCGTATTACACTGTGTGAACAATGCATCTGCTAAAAGGGGTAAGTATTCCGTAGCATGTTCCTCTCCCCAGCAAGGGCTCACTTCTTGCGGACTACCTGCGAGTTCGTAGATTTTTCCATAAACTCCATTCCGTTCTTCTTGTGCCAATCGCTCCAAGTTTTTTGATACAGTTTTTTCTACGGCCCGTTTTAAAACAAGCATATCGTCAAAAGCATGATTTTCTCCCCATTTACAATCAGATGGGTCACGACTTTCTGCCTCTTCGTAAACCGCCTTAAAAATGGCGTTTTTTTCATCTGATTCTAAGCGTTGAAAAATTGAGATGATGATTCCTTTTGATTCTTGTTTGATCAACGACTGGGAGAGTAGTGCAAGAGGAGTTTTGCAACGATAATTCTCAGGGGGAATGGGTCGTTTAACGGAGCCAGAATCGGCAGACCTTTGAGAGAATATGTCCAGTGCCTCTTTCCAATTATCTTGTTGAGCAAGCTCGTAAACAGATTTTTTAAATCTAGGTTTTATCAGATGACCGGTTGGGTCTTTTTCATGAAGTAAAGCAAGGACTGTCAAATCTCGAAATCCGTAAGCTGAATGGAAAGCGGTATCATCATACGGACCTGGGAGGCTCGGATCAGCTCCATGGTTAAGAAGAAACCTGACTTCTTCCGTTCTTCTTTTTGCATCACCTTCATCTTCCTGCACGCCTTTACTAAGATCGTTAGCTTTATGCGCTCCACACATGGCAACAGCATTATGTAAACACGTCCTACTCTGCACCATGCCGTGCAAAGAAATTTCTTGGTAATTGATATTTATTCCAGTTTTTAATAACAAATGGGCCATATCATATTTTTTTTCTTCTAACATCTTCTTAAATCGATGATCGGCAGTGAACGGAACGATCGATGCACCGGAATCAAAAAGTCTTTTCACGAATTCTGCATCGCTGTTTTCCATCGCAGAGATTACAGAAATTGCTTGGACATTTGCTCCGCGATCAAATAAAACAGAAGCGAATTTTGAATTGGATTTGTAAGCCAACTGGATGGGGGTGGATCCTGAGCCGTCTTTAAGATCTATCGGAACGCCTTTCTTTAGGAGGAGTATTCCTAGTTCCGTTCTGCTCTTATTAGTATCCTTTGCTGAATCGCAAGCACACTCGTGAAGAATCGAACGCCCTTGATCACATATTGCTTGCACATTTGCGCCTCGATCGATCAGAAGAATAGCAATTTTATCATTTCCTCCATTTGCAGCTTCGTGGAGCAGCGTGCGCCCGCCCTTGAATTTTAAATTGACATCTCCTCCAGTTTTTAGCCAGTGGACAATATTTAACATTGCCCCATGCCTTGTTGCCCATCGTATCGGGAATTGCCCGTCTTTAAAGACTCCACCATCATAATTTGAATAGGTAGACGATAATTGCTCATCCGGAATTGGCACTTCCATGCTAGCGTCAGGAGAAAAAGGGCCACCAAAGCGATGATCTTCTCGGTAAGGAATGCCAAATTCTCGACAAATTTGTTGTTCATTGATGTCAAAGTTTCCCATTTTCTCGCCGCTTTCTCCAGTGATAACTAATTGCTCATTTAAGTTATCAAATTTTTCATCCAAAGTGGAATTGGACATTGAGAATTTAACTACGGTGTTGGAGCCGTGAAGATGTTCAAAAAGAGCGTGAATGAATTCGTGGGCAACCGGGATAAAATGGGGAGAGGGTGAAAAGAAATTGTTTTCTTCGTCATTGCGTTCACGAGAAACATTACTTTTCAGCATGAGAGGGTCTACATAAACTGTATTGAAATATCGAAGATAACGAAAGGCTCCCTGAGCCAATTTTAAAGGGACTTGACGTTGACAAACCGTTGTAAGTAAACGCCGACTAGTGGGTCTAGTCATCAGAAGAATTAAATCCATCTCAAGCAACCGACGAATCCCTTGAGGAAGTTTTGGGTCAAAAGTAATGGTCGACCTTCCTTGGAGGATGTCTTCATAAAGCGTTTTGATACTTTGATATTCCGCCTCTTTTATTCCATTAATGGGAATTTCACCGGAATAATCGTCAGGATAAATCTCAATGTCAGTGGCATCAAAGGGAGCATCTTTTGCTGGTCTTTGAGGGACAACTGTTGGTTGTGCAATTAGAGGCTGCTTATAACCAGAGGTAGAGTATGTATCTCTAATCCACAAAGAATAGGCTACAGCCTGTTTAACTCTTGAAGTGTATTCCTTCAAATTGGTTGAAAAATCAACTGCATTATTTGTCGTATTATTAAAATTATTAATTACTTTGGCGCTCATTTTTTGTCTCGAATTAAAATATAAAAAAATTATATCATAATTATTTAATTATTCTCAATCTCTTTAAATAAAGTATAATTACGACAAGTTTAATTTTGATTTTGAGCAGCCTTGTTGCGTAAATAGCTGCGGATAAGGGTTTTGCTTGCGCTTAGAAATCAGATTCTATAAATTTTTTGTGACCAAACGAAAAACTTTAGGACCAAACATGACTAAGCAGACAAACATGAAGTACCGTATCCGCAACTGGGCAGAATATAACAAAGCTTTGGTAAATCGGGGAAGTGTTGCAATTTGGTTTTCTAATGAATCCCTCGAAAAATGGAACGCGGAACCTAGCCCAAAATGAGGGAAGCCGAGAGTCTATTCAGATGAGGCGATTCTTTGCGCATTGATGATCAAAGCCGTCTACAAGCTCCCCTTCCGGGCATTACAAGGCTTTATGCTTTCGATGATTGGGCTGCTCGGTCTTTGTCTTAGAGTGCCTTGCTATACCAGGATCTGCAGGAGAGCTGCGGAGCTTGGGCAAGAAATCAAGCGTTTTGGAAATAAAAGAATCACAGATGTTGTGTTCGACTCTTCGGGATTAAAAGTTTACGGCGAAGGGGAATGGAAGGTTAAAAAGCACGGTAAGAGCAAGCGTAGGACGTGGAGGAAGATCCACTTGGCTGTTTGTCCAGATAGCCATGATATCGTGATCAGCTATCTAGGGGAGAACAGTGAGGCGGATTGTGAAGTGGTGCCAAAAATGACTAAGCACCTTCCACGGTCTGTAAAGAGGGTTATGGTGATGGCGCTTACGACACAGGGCCCTCGCGTGCTGAACTTCATGCAATTGATATCGAGTTTATAGTTCCACCAAAAAGAGCGCTATCTTACATGATCTGGCGGATGAACCATGGATGAAGGGCCGTAATGATGCGATAAGTCCCATATCGGGATTAGGGGAATGATGTTGAGGCCAGAAGATCTGGAAAATACTAGCAGGGTATCATCGAAGATCGTTGGGAGAGACGGGGTTCTATCGATGGAAAACAGTATTTGGTGAGAAATTGCAATCTAGGAAACTAGAAAACCAACGAGGAGAGGTCTACGCCAAATCGTTGGTAATTAATAAAATGACTTCTCAAGGAATGCCAAAAGGAGAATGGGTTGCGGCTTAAAACGAGACTCGTCGAAGATCATGCTCTCAAATATGATTTACACAACAAGGCTTTCCCTATGTGGTTTTTGTGAAAAATTGGCTTTTCAAGTTGTTGAGGATTTCAAATAGTGATTTATTGCTTTGCAATTATCCAAGGTGTTTTATTGCTTTTCATGGCTCTGCATGATTGGGTCGATATCCCTCCCTTCACTAATTTATCGGCTCTGAAAAAAGCTCATTCTCTGAAATTTCGACTGATTGGGTCCGCTGTAAATGCTGGACTCGTCTTGATTCCTCTCATAGGGACATTCATTTACTTTACATCCCCGCTACCGCTTTGGGCTCGTCTTCTCTTTGTAGTTATCTATGGCCTTATCACTGTTGGAACAACCACCGCTTGGTGGATTCCCTATTTCGGGGGTGGATATTGGATACATGGGAATAAAGCTGGCTTTGAAGAATACTGCGATACCCACTCTTTCCTGCCATCACGAGGAGATAACGTTGTCCCAAATACTCTTCATGTTATTTTACACATTCAGGTTTGGATATGTTTTGGATTATCGCTTTACTGGCTTTGCAATGGGGGCTGGAATCTATGAGCATTGATGAAATCGGGGCTCCTACTAGTGTCATGCCAAAAATCAGAGCTGCAGAAAGGCAGGAAGTGGAATGGATAAACAATTGCTATGATCAAGTCGAATTCATCCATTCGCATTTCGAAAATGAGATCATTGCGATTGCTGAATTCAATGGAGAAAAAGCGGGATTAGGCAGACTGGTTAAAGTGGATGAGAATAATCTTGAGCTTGGTGGGATGTATGTTTTTGAGTCCTTTCGGGAAAAGGGATAGCCAAGGAGATTGTGAATTTTTTATTAGCTCACGTAACCCCATCTCAAACTGTATACTGCATTCCTTTTGAGCATCTTCTTCATTTTTATAAGCAGTGCGATTTTACGAATTGTTCTAATTTCGAGCTTGTTCCTCCAAAAATTATAGATAAATATCGCTGGTGCCAAGAAAAATACGTTCACCCTACCGCTCTGTTAGTCTTAGAGGCAAATTCTTGTAAAAGGACTGAAGCAGTTATTGCTAATGAGCGAGAACA
This sequence comes from Rhabdochlamydiaceae bacterium, assembly GCA_044226975.1. Classification (GTDB taxonomy): domain Bacteria; phylum Chlamydiota; class Chlamydiia; order Chlamydiales; family Rhabdochlamydiaceae; genus JBGAFT01. Next base: position 3,028 of record JBGAFY010000042.1, on the reverse strand, counting down.
GGTCATGAGAGATTTTGGCGAAGTTCTGCTTAAAAAATCAACAATTGGTCAATTTGACGATGGAATTGGAGCTTTTGCAAATCGTGACTTCAAAAAGAGGGAAGTCGTAATAAAATGGAATCTTAAAATTCTATCCGAAGAAGAATATAAGACCCTTTGCGAATACGAAAGAGTTAATTTTTGTCATCAACGAGGGGGTGTTCATTTGCTTTATCCAGACCCAGAACGTCATGTAAATCGATTTCATAACCCAAATGTCATCCCGGACTTCAAAAACAAGCAAATGTAGCTCTAAGAGACATTAAGAAAGGTGAAGAAATATCGATTGCTGATAATCCTATTAAGGATTTATAGAATTAGTTGTTTTCAAAAAGGAACAGGTTTTTATGCGATTGGTTTTTGCTTTTATACTTTTAAATATAAATTTGTTGTTTGCTGGTGAAATCGTTATTGCCAATGATTTCAGTCTTATTGATAAAGAGGCTAGTAGGTTGGATGTTCATTCTCTAATCTTATTTGACGTTGATGCCACTTTAATTGTCCCAAATGATGCTCTCTTAAAACCAAAAGGAAAGGAGCTTTTTGAGCAGTTGATTGCTAGCTATACTGATCGTGATTTATTTCGAGAGATTCGTATGAAGGCACCTCACGCATTGGTGAATGATAAAAGTATTTGCTTAGTTCAAAACCTTCAACAGAATAAAATCCCTGTCATTGCCTTTACAGCAGCCCCATCAAAAGTCCGTGGTGTAGAAGAACCTGGAGTTTGGAGGGTAGACGAGTTACAACGATATGGTTTTGATTTTAGCTCTGCATTCCCTAACTTAAATTTTTTAGAATTGCCTAAAGAGGCAGGTCAGCAGCATTTTCCTTTATTTAAGTCTGGTGTGCTTTATTCCTCCTTTCATCCTAAGGGTGACATTTTAATTGTGTTTCTTCAACAGATTGGACTTAAGCCAAAAAAAGTGATCTTTATTGATGATGAACTGAAGCATGTGCAGTCCGTAATTGCAGCCCTAGAAAAACAGGGAATCCCTTGCGTAGGAATTCACTACACCGCTGCAAACGATGTTCCTTGTGATTTGAATGAAGAGCAATCTCGTTTTCAAATAAATTATTTCATCCAGAATGACGTTTGGTTAAGTGATGAGGAAAGCCAGCAATTGATGGATTTTACTGATTTTCATTCCTTGTGATGACGCGCTTCTGCGCGCGAACCGGCTCGAAGGACGAGAAACGCGTTAGCGTGAATCGCCAGAGAGGGTTCCGGTTCTGGCCAACCCTTCATTCCCGTACAATCTTCTTTCAGTCCTTAAATCACCCTTATTGATACGCTTCCAGGAGTTCCCCTCTCAATCCATAGGCTTTTCCGCCGTGCTGCTGGACAATCCGAGCGAACGGGATGAAATTCCCTTGAGGGTTGTGTTTGTGGCCCTCTGCGCCATCTTTAAGAACAGCGAAGACGATTTTCTTGAAGCAGTTTGGGTACTCTTTCTGGATCACGTCCATAAACATCTCAGCAATATGGCGCGGCGGATTGGCAAAGGCGCCGCATCCGAAGGCTCCTACAATCAGGGTGTCGTCCCCATTGTCGTAGCATGACTTCAAATACGTACGTATTTTTTCTTTTGTCCAATGCGCGGCGTCCGACTGGAGGCGTGGGTCGTGGGGTTTTGTGTAGTCGAGAGGGGGGCTTTCAAGTGCCGCGAAAGTCCCCACGGAGATGCTGACAGGTTCTTCCAGGAGTTTGTAATCGGTCGCAAGCCCCGAGCGGAAGAGAGGTGTTGAGGGAGTGTAGAGCCCGCCGCCCTGACCTGCTAATCGATGGATAGGATAGAAGTTGGTGCTTTGAGCCTTATGTTCCTGGTCGAGCGCCAGGGGGAGAGAGGTGCAGCGGAAGAGCTCTTCTTCCTGAGAGCCGGCATGATGTTTGTAGGCGCCTCCGGAAACAACGTTATTGGCAAAATTCATGACGTTGACTTTGCTTGATTTGTCGGAAGCGAGCTCATAGGCGAGCGTGACGCAGTTTTGAGGGCGCACTTCAAAAATCGTTTTTTCAAATCGGGGCTGTTTCCGATCGGTTGTTCCTCCATCCCTGCAAGGCTTTGTTTGCTGGATAGACAGCTGGATTTGCGAGCTGATGTCCCGCTTTTGCCCTGAAGGGGCAATGTAGAATCCTTGATTTAGAACTTCAAGCTGCTGGCCGATGACTGCCACACAGCGAACGTCGCGTCTCATTTTATTCTGTTCGCTGCAGAATTTTGCATCTGTGAGGTGCTGCTTGATCTCGGGGATTGCCAATCGGATCGCGTCCACTTGCTTTTGCGGTTCTGATTTCATTTTTTGATGGGAGCCAAAAAAAGCCAGTCTACCGAAATTATCGTCGGCGACATCAGGGCGCGTCTCGCGCGTCGGCCTTCCGTATAGCTCCCATGTCTTGCCGTAGACTGAGTCGATGGCCTTGGGATAGAGCGATTCCAATTCTTTAAACTGAGACAACGCAGCGTCGGTGTATTTTCTGTTGAGCAAATCTGCGCACTTGCTCAGGCGGTCTTCGACCGAGTGATAGAGCAGAATGATCGCTTCTGCCTTTTCATTGTCCTGGGAAGAAAATCCATCGAGGTTATGAAAAGCGCGATGTCCGTAATGTGGGTGGAGGTCGACAGGGGAGCCTTTGAGACGCCAGAGATTCCCGTAGACCTGTCCGGCAAGTTTGGGAAATTGTTGTGCGAAGCTTGTGAAATCCTTGAGAGCCTCGGCCGTGCGATGGCTTTGGAATTTAACGGCGATATCCAATAGAAGGGTTCTTGGGTCATTGGGCGTATCGGGGTTTTGCGGGATAGAGACCTGCGATGCGGAGTGAATCTGATCCAGTCCGCTCCTCACCAATGCGGTCAGCCCTTTTAGACTCTGTTCCTGTGTCAGATCGTCGAGCTGAGCGCATTTTAACCTGCTCTGCTCAAGATCTCTGTTGAAATTCGCGCAGGTATGGGGGTCGATGGGAAATTGAGAGATGATTTGTTGGAAA
>JBGAFY010000041.1:0-9136 GCA_044226975.1 Rhabdochlamydiaceae bacterium | reverse complement strand
GGACATCCAATCGATGAGGTCTTGCTCCTTATTATGCGTGCGCCTCGTTCTTATACTGGAGAGGACACAGTCGAAATCCACTGCCATGGCGGCGCTCTGATAACCCGGAATGTCTTAGAAACTGTGCTAAGTGCTGGCGCTCGCCCCGCCCTACCTGGAGAATTTACATTTAAGGCGTTCATCAGTGGCAAGATCGACCTTGCGCAAGCAGAAGCTGTACAGGAGTTGATATCCGCCCGCAACCAGCTAGCCCTTGACGCCGCTGAACAGCAACTTCGCGGAGCCCTTTCACGCCATATCCAACAATTCCAAGCACAGCTATCAGACATCGCAGCAATTCTTGACGCTTGGGTAGATTTTCCAGAAGAAGGACTAGAGTTTGCTAGCTTTGAAGAAATTATTGGACGCCTTGAAGACGCCTATCAACATATTGACAATTTGCTTATGTCTTTTCACGACGGCCACCGGATCAAAGAGGGCTTTACATTGTGTTTGGCTGGAGCTCCCAATGTAGGCAAATCTTCTTTAATGAATGCGCTCCTTGGCAAAGAACGCGCTATCGTGACCGATATTCCTGGCACAACTCGCGATGTTTTAGAAGAAGATCTGCATTTCGCAGGACTGCATTTTCATTTAATCGATACTGCCGGAGTCCGTGAAACAGAAGAGCTGGTCGAAAAAGAAGGGATCAAGCGCACTAAAGATGCTATGCAGCGTTCCGACTTATTGTTACTGGTCTTGGACTCAAGCCGCGCTATTACAGACGAGGAGTATTCCCTAATCGAATCCGCAAAGCCGGATAAGACCATCTTGATTTGGAATAAGACAGATCTTTCTGACGTCTCACCCGAAATGAAACAATTTCCTCATACTGCAAAAGTTTCAGCAAAGATGGGAACAGGACTAAAGGAATTGCGTCATTCGATCGAAGAGGTCCTATGGAAGTCAAAGCCCAAAACGAAAGAAGAGATCGTCATTACCAGTCTTAGACATAAACAAGCGTTAGAAGAAGCCCTATCCAATTTGAAAAAGACAATCGAGGGCCTTAAGAATAATGTCTCTGCTGAATTTATCGCTTTTGACATGCGTCAAGCGTTGCGTTCTTTAGGACTGATCATTGGAACGGACATCACTGAAGACATCCTCAATGCGATCTTCTCAAAATTTTGTATTGGGAAATAACGACGACCCCTGAGTTATGAGATCTAATGGATACAAAAAAAGAAAAAGCCAAATTAATCGGTTCTATCCTCGACCACTACTTTCCCAATCCCGAAATCCCATTAAATCATCATGATCCCTTTACATTGCTTGTCGCGGTGCTTCTTTCAGCTCAATGCACTGATCTTAGGGTCAACCAAATCTCCCCTCATCTTTTTGCACTAGCCAATACTCCAGCAAAAATGGCAGCGCTTGATCCTACAGAAATCGAAGAGATCATCCGCCCTTGCGGGCTTGCAAAAACTAAATCCCGTGCCCTTCAGAAATTGTCGGCAATTCTTGTTTCAAAATGGAAGAGCCAGGTACCCAAGAGTTTCGAAGATTTAGAGGACCTTCCTGGAGTAGGCCACAAGACCGCCTCCGTTGTCATGGCACAAGCGTTTCACATTCCCGCATTTCCAGTTGACACCCACATCCATCGTTGTGCAAAGCGGTGGGGGCTATCTCTTGGAAAGAACGTGATGCAAACAGAGCAGGATTTAAAAAAACTTTTCCTTAAAAATACGTGGATAAAGCGTCATTTGCAGATAATTTTCTTTGCTAGAACTTACTGCCCAGCACGAGGGCATAATGACGCAATGTGTCCTGTCTGCAGCCAACTTCACGGTCTTCGCAAAACGACAATTCTATAATTATTTAACATTCCCATATTTTATTATCTTCTAATCGCCCCAAGAATTAGTAATAAATATTTCAATTTTATTTATACGTAAATTTGCCGTAATATGAATACTAATAAAATATTACCATGGAGATAACATGTCTCTCAGAATTAATCGTTTAAGCAAAGATTTTGATATTGTCAACAACAGCATTGATACTCTCAACAAATCTATTAAAGATGAAATTGATTTTATTAAAGAACAACTGGAATGTCCAATAAATTTGGTTGATATGAAAGTAGTGATTGCAATGATCCCCTGCATGCATCGTATATCTGAAGAAGCATGGAACACACTTAAAAGTAATTCCACAATATGTCCTATCTGTAGAGGAAATGTAACAGCGGCCCATCCCGACCCAGTATTTAAAGCAACGCTCGATGATCTTGCCAAAAGAATGGAGAAAATCACTCAAAATTTAGTCTCTAAGAAAAAGGAGATTATTTCCTTTTTAAGTTCTTCTGCAGAAAAATAAAATCGAGAAACTGACTGTGAAGTTTATAAAAAAGGAGGTAAAGTTGAAATCCAATTAACGTCCGAAGCCCACTTTTATCACAAACTTGTGATTCTCAAGATTTAGAAAATTCGCAGAGAAATTGGACTCATGCTTTAGCACAATATTTAAAGACGCTTCCTGTGAAGAAATTTCAGATGAAAAATATAGCATTTTTAAATACATTAGATCAACTTAACCTGAGGATAAGTGGATTTGATACCAATTTTATACAAAATAATCTTTACAAGTATGCATATATTCACGCCGTTCGAAAAAAAGAAATTCCAAAAGACCCTGGGAGTCTTGATTGGGGAAAGATCGCAATACGCGAGATTGAAAAATTGCCAATCGAACAACAGTGTTTAAATAATTTGTCGAGGATACAACTTATTATTAAACCTTATATTATTTTTGAGTTAAATTTTTATATTCACTTATTGATAAACAAAAAATTCGACTTTTTCAAAAAACTCACTGAAAAAAAACTGCTTAATTTTAAAGCATGTCGCGAGAGCGTTGCTGCTAGCGCTCTCCTTTTGCAAGAAGAAATTAAAAATCAATGGAAAGTAACTTCTCTCGATGAAATGATGTTGCATTTTGCAGATTCTATGAAAGAAGCTTCTAACATTTCAAAACTAAAATTGGTTTTGAGCAATCTAAAAGATAATTGGGAGAAATTAGACTAATTATTTAGACTAATTATTTTGAGATAATTTCTTTAAGGGTTGATCGCTTTCCCAAGCGATTGCCCTAGCTGGCCTCGTACTTCGATATGGCGCGCAGAAGCATCTAATAAATCTTGGTCAAACTCGATGCGAAATGGCTCAAACAGCATGATCACGCATGAACCACCAAAAGCAAAATATCCTTTTTCGTCCCCTTTCTCATGAGGCTCATTCGGCATAAAAGTTTGATGAATACTGCCTACATACGTCGCCCCTATCTCTATATAGAGGATCGTACCGAAGCTTTTTGTATGGTATTGAGTGAGTATGCGCTTATTTTCTGTGAGAATATCGATGTTTCGTTTCAGGGCTATCGGATTCACAGAATAAAGATAGCCATTAATCAATTTGGGATGTTCAGGGACGCCATCGCATGGAAAATGGAATCGATGATAGTCCACTGGACAAAGCCTGGCGATCACCATCGATCCTCGATGGTATTTATGCGCGATGGTGTCATTGCCTATTAATGAATCCAAATTGAACTTCTGCCCTTTTACAAAAAAACCATCAGACTTAAGCACATCAGGAAAAACAAGATATCTGCCATCAGCAGGAAGTACAGCAATATTATTACCAAGAACCATTGGTCTAGATTCAGGCTTCAGTTTGCGTATAAAAAAATCATTGAATGAATCAAAAGAACTAACTGGCTCGAGGAATTCTTGCGTATCTACATGAAAGCTATGGATGAAAGGCTTAATTTTTCGTTTACTGAACCGACTCGCTTGATACCAACCATTTAATTTTGAAAGGAACGAGACTTTAGCAAAGAGAGGAAGTACGGTCTTATAGAGAAATCGAGAAAAGAAGTTATTTCCATAAAGAAGTTCGATAAATATGTGGCCGTAGATCTTCTCAATCTCTTCGGTTTTTTTTATCCTGTCAATGTAGCTAACTTGGTTCACTTGAGATCTGCCTCATATCGGGTGATGGATTTCTTGCCTGCAATCGAAGAGAAAAAAGTGATCTCATCCACAAATGACGGTGTGCAGAGATGTTGCAAATGTTCCGATTGTAAAATTTTTAGAATGTCACTTGCTATGGAAACTAATGCTGCAGCTTGATGCTTAGTTTGCAACCCTTGGGTAAATTCTTCCCGATAACGATAATAGTCCTTCAGCAATTCTTTTAATTTCATCTGTTCATAAAGGTTTTTTTGAGTCTGTGCGATCAGGGCATCGATCGATTGCATTTCACGTCCAAGATCTTGTAATACTGGTGGGTGCGTTATCCCATCGGCTACACAGCCAACGCCCAACAAAGCAAAAAATACGCTCAAAATTAACTTCACAACTCTTTCCATTACTTCTTAGAGACTGTCGATTTTTTGGACTTTTTGAGCAAATTTTCTTTTGGTTTGTTGGGGGTTATATCCACTTTCGTATATTACCCCCAACAAACCAAAAGAAAATTTGCCAAAAATTCTCAAAAAAGCGACGAATCCTGAATCCGTTAACAGTCTCTTACTGCTTACATAGGAAGATAGAAGAGATAGCAATAGATGTCAAAAATACTATGAACCGCATAAATTCTCTCAATGAACATTCCAGCAATTTCTCTCCAAACTGACACCGCTCAAAAAAAATTATAAAGAAATTATTTTAAAGAGTAAACTTGGTCGCGACCCTTACTGCATTCATTACCATAAGGAGGAATCTATGGCTCCGACAAGCAGCCAAAATTCGATCAGTTTAGAGCATGTTGTTGTTGATCATGTAATGCAAGGCATCCTTCCTGAAAAAAAATGTTGTTACTGGACAATATGCGGCCGTGCAGTCAGCTGGAAAGATGGCACGCTATTAGAGAGCTCTGGCGTTTCTGTTACCGCGCTATTTGCCTCCTATTTCTTGCAAAACTACTATGCATTGGGAGTCAGCGCATTGAGCATATTAACTACCACTGGACTAGGCTACTGGCACTTAAGAAACGCTGAGACGCTAGGCAATTTCCATGATCAGAACGTGAAGCTTGACAAAACAGAAGATGATCTAAATGTAACTTCGAATTCCGTACAAAAGACCGTGGAAGAACTACAAAAAGCTTTATTAGAACAAAAACTTATCGTAGCGAAACTCACCGAAGAAAAAGGGTCTTTGGAAATCAGTTTAAAAAAAGTGCAATCTGAATTTCTAGGATTACAAAATCTCCATACAGAATTGCAATCGACTAACTTAACCCTTGGAAAAACGAACGTTGCATTAAAGGGGCAAGTTGACTATTTGCAGCAAGTCCTAAATGGACTTAAAGAAAGTCTAGATATGTTCGGCAAAAACAACAGCAATTTTAAAACCGACTTAACCATTGGTGAAAAAGAAAACACTAAATTAGCAATCGGAACAGAACATTTAGACAAAAAAATCCAACACTTTGATGAGCTGTTCGATCAGGATATAGACGCTCTAGGTAAAGAAATCCAGAAATCGGCAGAACTATGCAAAACGCTAATTTTGAAGCTACAAGAACAATATGAAGTTAGCAAAAAACAACTCGAAGAGTTTTCAGGTAAACATCTTCAACTTCAAGAAGTAGAGAAAAAAATATCAGCGGAAAATGAAGAGCTGAAAAAATTGGTCGAAGAAGTGCAAAAGCAAAAAAATGAGCTTGAGGACCTTCGGAAAGAATTTTCTTCATTAAATCAAAAATTCACAAAAGAAAGAGAACAATTCAATAAAGACTTTAAAGAATGGAATGCACTCCAGAAAAACCTTCTACAAGACAATAAGGACCTATCCGAAACAACCAATCAAATGGCAATCAATACTGATAATATGGAGCTACTCGCTAAGCGAATAGAGAATGCTTTAAAAGACAGTTAAATTAAGAGGCTCTCTTATGATTTTAAACCCAATTCGATCCATCTTTTCAACGCAACGGGAACTATTATCTTCATCCACACACCTATTGTCACTCACAGATCAAAAAACTACAGTATCCCATTCACATCATATTGTCTATGGAACAGCCAATCAAGCCCCCCGTAATATCCTAATGTGGAAATGGCAAATCGGAATCCATATTACAGTGACAATTGCCTCAGTAATTGGCATTGTTGCAGCATTTTTTTCTAGTAATGAGATTCTTGGCATTGCTTTAGCAACTTTAACAATTAGTGAATTAAACTCGTTATATCAACTTTATAAAAATAGAGACGTAGCTGACTTAGAGACAAACTTAAGCGATCTACGCAAAACCAATGAACAAACTCAAGTGCAATTAACTGCGTTGCAAGGACAAAATATTCAACTCAAATCACAAACAGCAGACCAAGTAAATCAAGCAACTTCTTTAAGAAGAACCGTTGATGAGTTATCTCGGGCTCGAGATGAGTTAAATAGGACAAATCAAGATCTAGCACGCGATATCGTTGTCTTGAGGAATGAAAAAGAAACAATTGAAAAGAATAATATCGAGCTGAATAAAAAAATCGAGTCATTTAAAAAAGATACTGAAACGCTTCACACACAAGTTCAAGCGTTATTTAAATTTAATGAGAATGCCGCCGCTCAGTTAAATGTTTTCCATAACGGGATCCAAAATTTCATTACGAACAACTCCACTCTGCAACAGCAGCTTGCTTCGATCGACGCCACTTTTGACGAAGACCATAAACAATTTGCGACGGATATTTTAAAAATACAATCCACTTCCGATGAGATCGTTAAATTTGTGAACAAACGGTCTGATCTATTAAAACAAGAAGCTGAAAATTGGCACCTCCATTCACAAAAACTTAAAAGTCAAATTACAGAACTGGAAAACAAAATACAGGATTTAGATGCAATTGATAAAAATCTAGAATTGAAAAGAAAAGAATATTTAACCCTTGAAAAAGATATCAAAAAGAACGCTGAAATTTTTCAAAAAGAAATACAGACTCTTTCTGAAGAAAGGAACAAACTTGAAGAAGTTAAAAAACAATTCATTCTAGAAGAGAGCAAGCTCGAGAAGGTAAAAGTGGAAATTAAAACTCTTAATGATAAATTTTCAAATATTGAAAAACAAATTACTGAAAAAATAAATAAATTAGAAAGCCTAAAAAAAGAAATTAAGGATGCAAAAATAGAGAAAAAGAATTGAATCGAAAATCGGCTCAAAAGAACCAGAAAATCGACTGAACATTTTTATCGGGATAGGTTTCTAGAGATATTTAAAACAATGCCATATCTAAGGCATACTCTATTCCTATGATAAAAGGTATTGTATTTGCTTTGGCAGCATGTTGCATCTGGGGGCTGATCTTTGTCGTGCCCGGATTCATGCAAGGGTTTAGCTCTATTGAAGTTGCTATGGGACGATATATTGTCTATGGAGCAATTTCCTCTCTAATTCTCATCAACGTAAAAATTCAGGGTAAATGCCGTTATCCATTGAGCATTTGGATAAAAGCCCTCTTTTTTTCGTTAGTTGCCACTTTTGGCTATTACATTTTTGTGATCTTTGCACTCCGCTATGCAACACCAGCTATCTGCACATTGATTTTAGGAATAAGCCCGATCAGTATTGCGTTTTATGGGAACTGGAAAGAAAAAGAATGCAGTTACAGAAAACTCGTAATTCCTGCTGCCCTTATTTTACTTGGCCTCATCATCATTAACGCCCCTCATTTTTTAGACAATCCCACCCCCAAGCGGTTTGCGCTCGGCCTTGCTTGCAGTTTTGCCGCTCTTATTAATTGGACTTGGTATGTTGTAGCCAATTCTCGATTTTTAAAACAAAATCCTAAGGTCGCATTCAGTGACTGGTCAACCTTGATCGGCTTCACATCCCTCTTTTGGGTTATTATCTTCGGAATCGTCTTCATGAGCTGTTTTGATCTTAGCAAATACTCATTCTCAAACCCTGATTTTGCTCAATTTTTAATAGGATCTGCAATTCTCGGCCTCATTTGCTCATGGGTTGGAGCTTTTTTATGGAACAAGGCGAGCTTCAATTTGCCCGTTTCCTTGGCTGGTCAACTCACCATTTTCGAAACAATTTTTGGCCTATTTTTTGTTTGTCTAGTAGAACAAAGGATCCCGCCCTTATGGGAAGGCATTGGAATTGCAGTTCTTTTGGGAGCCATCATCTATGGCCTCAAAACAGCTTCATTGCCTAATAAAAGTTTGATTTGACGATTTTTCAAAGATTTTTGCTTATAATTACGCAACTTTGTTGGCGAGGATCAGGAATTCTGATACAATCTCTAATTCAGATGTTGCTTCAAAGCTCAAAGGTTCATCATGTTTGGAATGTTAAAAAAAATATTTGGAACTGCGCAAACACGGCTGCTCAAACGTTATGGAAAGATCGTCTCCCAAGTCAACATTTGGGATGCTAAGTTCCAAGCGCTGAGCCCGGAAGAACTCCGTCAAAAAACAGACGAATTCCGCGAGCGTTACAAAAATGGCGAAACATTAGACCAACTTCTACCAGAAGCTTACGCCGCAGTAAAATCTGCCTGCCGAAGTCTTTGCGGCACAGAATTCCACGTCTCGGGATACAACCAAAAATGGGACATGATCCCCTATGATGTCCAAATATTAGGCGCAATCTCATTACACTACGGCGCTATCTCAGAAATGCAAACGGGTGAAGGTAAAACCCTCACCGCCTCGATGCCTTTATATCTTAACGCCCTTTCTGGGAAACCTGTTCATCTGGTAACGGTTAACGACTACCTCGCTCAGCGTGACTGCGAATGGATTGGGGCAATTTACCGTTTCCTTGGGCTCAATGCAATGGCATTAACTCATGACATCCCACCAAATGAGCGCAAACAGGTCTACGCCTCCGATATCGTCTATGGTACCGCTTCAGAGTTTGGATTTGATTATTTGCGCGATAATTCCATGGTGACAAGTGCTAGCGACCAATGCCAACGAGGCCACTTTTTCGCCATCGTCGATGAAGTAGACTCTATCTTGATTGATGAAGCACGCACCCCACTCATCATTTCCGGCCCGTCTGCGACTTCACGTCAAATGTACGACACCCTTAAAGATGACGTTGCCAATCTCGTACGTTTACAACGCGACTATTGCAGCCGTTTA
>JBGAFY010000040.1:0-9528 GCA_044226975.1 Rhabdochlamydiaceae bacterium | reverse complement strand
CTTATTTTTCTTTATCGAATAAAGCCCCATATTTGCGCAGGAATAGTTATTCATCCCTTGCGCTAAAGTATTTGGGTCGTTTGGGTTTAACATGAGCGCAGATCCATCTGGATCGATATTAATTTGAACCGTCCATGCTCCGGGAGTATCGGTAAGATCAACCGTAGTAAATACACCAGACAGAGCTGAAAACGACATGATTAATGACGTTCCATTTTTTTTGACAATTGGAACCACGTTCAAATCTCTTCTTCGAAATTCTGAAAGCGGCTCTGGTTGTTTATATAGCTGTACGTAGAGGCTGCGGCCGTCATCAATGATTTGAAGAGGTCGGACTTGCTGGGTATATGACCCATTTGTGCTTGTGGTATAAAGTCCATTAAAATTCTGACCAAATGCAAGCAAAAAGGGTTCATGCTCATTTGACTGCAACATGACCCCACCAGCCACTTGAAAGATGGGATGGAATATGGTACGCACACATCTTGCTGCGCTTTTGGACTTACTCGGATTTTTAACCCATTTTATTAAATCAGGAACATCAATCGCAGTTAATGCGGGCTTCGTTCCCATCGTATTCGTAGCTGTATCAAACCCATAACCACCTACGACATACAAAGTATTTTTACTCGCGGCATAATAAAACAGCGTATTTGAAGCTGAAAGAAGGTCAATCTGCGCTTGAGAGAGCTCGGAAGTAGGATCATAGAGGGATCGATAAAAAATCGCTTTTGTTTTTGGATTAACCACGAAAACAAGAGTATTTTGTTGTGAAGGAGGAAACGGATTGATATTAGGATCCGTATTGTCCACATCGTGCAATCCATTTGTTCTTCCAGCAATAAACAGCCATTCTCCTTTGTAGACTGCGAAAGCGAAGGAATGAATCCCTGCCGGCAACATAAAATCTGCTTGTTCTATGTTTACGCGATAAGGGAGAGAATCTTCCGGTAGGGGCATTGTGAGATAAGAGGTTTGGTTTAAACAGGGAGGACATTCCAGCAAAACATGCGCTCCACAGCAACAACCACACGAATTGAAAATACTTCATAAATCCCTGGTAGATGAAAATCTGCTAAAAAAATGTGGCACGTTCCGTCTCCTCGTTTAGAAGTCCACGCGATCTGTTTGCCATCTGGGCTAAAACTTGGGAGTCCTTCAAACGTCTGGCTTTCTGTCAGTCGGAACTCTTCTAATGTTTCGATATTCATCAGATAAATCTGATAGGCCCTGTGGCCGTGTTTCGATGTTGTATATGCGATGATCCTCCCATTAGGGTGCCAAAAAGGTGCCCAGTTCACGTGTCTATTATTTGTGAGCTGTCTTTCTTCAGACCCATCGGATTTAACGAGAAATATTTGCAATAGATCTTTTTCGTCCCGATCGGATCGGAATACGATCCACTCCCCATCAGGGGAAAAGAAAGGGCCCCCATTGTAACTCCCTTCTGTCCACGACAAACGATGCACATCAGATCCATCGACATTGCAGACGTAGAGGTTCATGCTGCCGCTTTCATTGCTTGCGTACACAATCTCTTTCCCATCAGGCGAGTAGGCTCCTTCTGCGTGGTATGCAGGTCCTGAGGTCACTTTGCGTAACGATGAACCGTCTAGATTCGCCTCGTAGATATTCATATACGCAGTCAATTCCCAGCTATAATGACCAGAGGCTGTTGGGAAGCTTTCATAGTCTCCGTTCTCATGGCTAGAGGCAAAGAGGATTTTCGCTCCATCAGGTCTATAAAATCCGCAGGTACATGCGCCGATTCCTGTGCTCACGAGTTTTGGCATCCCTTCTAGCAAATTCATTGTGTATATTTGATAGTGTTTCTTTCCGGTGGGAACCGCCTGAAATATGATTGAATGCCCATCAGGAGAAAAGTAAGCTTCTCCTTCCTTCTCAAATCCCATAGACGAGAACGTGACTTGCCGAATGTTGCTAAGACAGATTTCTTCTCCGCACGCAAAAGAAATTGACCACAAAAGAAAAAACGGCAACATTTTCATCATGAAATTTTTAACCATTTCACAAATTTTCAAAGAATAATTTATCGTTTCGGTATATATTTTTCAATCCAAGGAGAAAAAGTATGACGAGACGTCTTTTTGTTATTGGATATTTTGCATGCGTATGCTCCAGCGCTGTCTTTGCTGAAGAAGATGCTACGCAATCGAATAAGGAGTCTTCGATTTTTTATCACTCCTGTAGTCCGATTGAATTGGACTTCACCCTTGCACTTGATGACTTCCGAAGTCTTCCTGAAGGGAGTTGGGAAGGAAATTGGGGCTCTCTTGCGGCATTGAACCTGACAGCACCTCTCCCCGCGTCTTTTTTTGCGCAACTTGCAGGGAGTTACGGTCTCTATGATTGGGCAGGAAGATCATCAACACCATTTAAAAATTCGAAGACATGGCAACAACAAGGATTTCTTACTGTCGCAGCTTCCCGCAAACGCCTTCTGCTTGCGGTTGGAATGTAGGGGCAGCCTATGATTGGATATTGAATAAGAATTTCGGGGAATTTGCGGTCAATCCTTGCTTTGATCAGATTCGAGGACAGTTTGGGTATGTGATAAAGGGAGGAAACGAACTAGGTCTCTGGGGATCATACGGTATTCGGACTGCACATAAAGAATCTCAACAAGTGCCTCTTAAATTCAAAGGGATTAGTCAGATCAACCTTTTTTGGTGTCATTACTTTAAAAGCCATGGGTATGGGATGCTTTGGGTAGGAACCCCCTATCAAAGGGGACTGTTGTACAAATCAGGGCGGGCGGGTAGGTTTATTTTCGGTGCTCAATTTTCTGTTCCCGTCACACGTTCTCTAAGCATAGAAGGTCATGCAGCCTACATGAGTCCTAGACACGGAAGTGGAATTACTCCATCTAAAAATTATGCAGCAGATCTCGCATTTGGATTGACCTATGCTTTTGGGAAAAGGAAAATTGCAAAAAACCCATACATGACTCTTGCCAATAACAGCAATTTCATTGTCGATACGAACCAAAATCTCTAGGTTTCATTTAATGAGAGTTTTGCTCTCGGGTGATTCAGGGAAAATTGGATAGGCTGTCATTGAGCTTGTAAACAATAAATAAGTCGACATACCCCATACCTTCAGGGTTCGGCTGTGCAAGTCTAACCGCCCCCAAATGTAACAACAACCGATTGATTTGGTCTTTGTAAATTTCCAGAACATCTTCAATTGTAAGAAAGCAGACTTGCATATTCTTAATAAGCAAGCCGATTTAGGGCACCGCCATATTTTTTGTTAATCTTCTTAATAGAGGCAGAAAAGCGTTTCTGTTTTGTCTTATCTTTGATAGGGGGGTAATAAAGATAGCCCCACACTTCATGGTGCAAGACTATCTAAAGATTTGTATTTTATGTGTTAAATCTTCCAACTATTTTGGTAATAACTGAAGAATTTCTTGGGCTCGTTTATATTCTTCATGATTTGATGAATCAACTTCCTCTAGATCCCTTCTGAGCCAAGAGACGGACTTTTGAAATTGAACGCCGTAGTATTGGTCAGGATCAGCCCCATTATCTAACAACAACTTAACAATACGAAGAGGTACTTTAGGTTTGAAACATGCTATTGCAAGAGTGGGAACACGAGTTCTAAGTCTTAAAGAACCCATTCTGCAATTTAAGCTTTGGGGTATTAGTTTAATTATATCATTTATATCTTTTTCAATTACTTCATTATACTGTAGAGTAGACATAAAAATGTCTATAAGTTGTGGATTTCCTCCAGGATAACTCACACCAAACATTTTTTCAGTACTTTGTGAAATTTCAGAATTATTTATTCCATTCTCATAATCCACCTGATAAGTTAAATACTTATTCAGAAGTTCATTGATACGTATGAGAACTTTGAGTTGATCTTCGCAAAATGTTTTAAATTGTTTGCAAGTTAACGATAAAAGTACGATACAACGTCCACACTCTTTTACTTCTTGACGAGTAATTATTGTGGGATTGATATTTTTTACAATTTGTTTATGTATTTCTTGTGGCATTGAAGAAAAAGATACAGACATAGATTCTCCCATTATTAAATAGTCATTTATTCAAACATTACACGTAATACATACAATAAACTTAAATTAAACTAAATTAGTTGATTCACAAATCTAATCAATAGAGATTAGGGCTTTGTTGTGTAAATAGTTACGGGTGAGGAGTTGCTTGCTCTGAGATCAGTTAGTCTATAAATTTTTTTTGTTACCACACGAAAAATTGTAGGCTTAACATGGAATCAAAAAAGAAAGACAAATACCTCACTCACAACTGGAAAGAATATAACAGATCTTTGGTAAATCGAGGAAGCCTCACTTTTTGGTTTGAAGAGGGAGTTATGGAAAAATGGTATTCTGCGGAACGAACTCAGAAACCGGGTCACTCCAATGTTTATTCTGATGCAGCTATCCACTGTGGCTTAACGATCAAAGCAGTATAGGAGACGGGGCTTATGACACTGTAGACTGTCGAGATGTTATTTATGATATGGGAGGCAGGCAGATTATCCCTCCACCGAAATCAGCTCGAATACAGAGGAAAACAAATATTCCAGCACTTAGAGAACGAAATAGACTGTGGAAAAAAGAGGTAGGGTATCATCGGAGATCCCGAGTAGAAACATGTATGTCGCGCTACAAAAGAATATAAGGCGACCGGATCAATAGTCGACTAGAGAAGACGCAGTTTACGGAAATCAATATTAAATTCGACGTATTAAATCGGATGGCTGAATTAGGGATATCCCAGAGTTACAAAGTAGCTTGATGTTGTTGGATAGAACAGGGGAAATCCTTTCCCGCTCGAATTACTCAACAAAGCCAGAGATTAGCAAAAAAATTGAATAATCAAACAAAATTTTCCGAGCGGACGAAAATGAAAAAATCATTTGTTTGAGAAACTTAAAAAAACATGGAATGGATACATCTCTTTAATTTTAGAATCTTAAAAGCAATATTTGTTAGAGAATCTAGGTAATGTATTTTCACAACAGGCAATCATTTTGAGCAGATGTAATTTTCCCTTATTAGCATCAAATCAAGCTAAAAAGCCACCGTCGACAGTAAGCGTAGCTCCTGTGATATATGAAGCTTCCTGACTTGCAAGAAATGCAACAGCCGAAGCGATCTCTTCTGGCTTACCGTACCGCCCCAGTGCAACACTTTTTTTTACAAGCTCGGCAAATTCTGTGTTATCCGGGTTCATATCTGTATCGATAGGGCCTGGCTGCACAAGATTCACTGTGATATTTTTAGGACCAAGGTCTCTTGCCCAACCGTGCGTATACCCAACAAGAGCGGCTTTTGTGGCGGCATAATCCGCTCCTCCAGAAACCGTCATGCGCTCTCCGTTGATTGAACCAATGATAATAATGCGTCCACCATCTTTCATGAAAGGAACTGCGGCACGTGTCGCTGCGAAGACCCCTCCTACATTTACAGATAGTTGTCTTGTGATCCCTTCTATGTCGAGATTAGGATCGTCGATAGAACCTCCCACATAGATACCCGCATTATTTACAAGGATGTCAATTCTTCCAAAGTGTTTGCCAACCTTGTG
This sequence comes from Rhabdochlamydiaceae bacterium, assembly GCA_044226975.1. GTDB lineage: Bacteria > Chlamydiota > Chlamydiia > Chlamydiales > Rhabdochlamydiaceae > JBGAFT01. The sequence goes on along the minus strand of JBGAFY010000040.1, from coordinate 3,940 downwards.
CACAAGCGCTTTCACTTCTTCAGGGTTGGCTTGATCTGCTTGCATTGCAATAGCCTGAACCCCCTCTTTTTCGAGTTCTTTCACTAAAGAAATTCCCTTGTCACTGGATGCTACAAAACTGATCGCTACATGACATCCTTCCTTGGCAAAACGTCTTGCAATAGCCGCACCTATACCGCGGGATCCTCCTGTAATGAGAGCGATTTTATTTTGGAGTTTTTTTTGCATAATATACCTGTTTACTATTGCGACTTTGCAGCTTTTTAGCCTAGTCAGCAAGTAGTTGGTCTGCTATTTCTTTGGCTAACTTTCCATCAACTTCAATGTTAAGCCGTTTGATAGTCTTCATCACCAATCCCAAATCTTTTTTCGTTTTGGCTCCAGACTCGGCAATGGCTTGCACCACGATTTTTTTAGTTTCTTCTGGGGAAGGAGATTTAGGCAAAAACTCTTGGACTATTTCTAGTTCACTTTCTAATTTTTTCACCATCTCTGGACGGCTACTGGCTTGCTCTTTTGCTTCTTGGAGACTGCCATAATAAGTTTTGAAGAGTTTTATAACTTCAGAGTCAGGAAGACTTGCTCGGGCATCGACGGCTAATATCTTTGATTTGAGCATTCGAAGGGTATCGAGCCTAAGCTTGTCTTGACTGCGTATTGCTTCTTTGATCTCAAGATTGATCTTTTCGATAAGAGACATAATTTACACATTCTCACTTTTGCCGTTTTTACATCAAAAAAACAGCTTAAATCAGTATTTGATTTTTCCCAATCAAAAGTTAGAAATGCGAAAACCACCTCTTTTCCTTAAGTAAGTTAAAAACCGTAACGGCACTTTTCTTAGCTTTATAATCCGGTTTGAAGAACTACCCGAAACCTGGCTTTACCGCTCATCATAAGGTCATATGCTTCCGCTGCTTTTTCAAGAGGGAATATTTGATTCATCGAACGGACACCACTAAGAGAGCTAAATGACAATGTATCTTGAGAATCCATAGAAGTTCCACCCGGCCACCCCTCAATCATTCGACGCGCTCCAATAAGCGTAACAGCAGAAACCGAAATGGGTTCTTCTGGAATTCCAACGATGAGGAGTTTTCCATCTACAGAAAGTCCTCCGACTGCCTCATTCACCGCTTTAGCACTGGTGACGGTGGATAAGATAACTTTAGCGCCCCCTAATTTTTTAAGCTCGCTGCTTACTTTCTGACCTTCACTGTCGATATAATGATGCGCTCCTAGTTGTTTAGATAATGGCAGTTTATCTTGACCTCTTGCGACTGCCACGGTGCGAAATCCCATTTTAACAGCATATTGAATGGCAAGGTGGCCTAAGCCGCCGATTCCTAAAATAGCAACAGTGTCTCCAGCAGTGGCTCCGCTGTTTCTTAAAGCGTTAAAAGTGGTGACTCCAGCACACATCAGAGGACCGACCTCCAATGGTGAAAGCCCTTCTGGAACAAGTGCTAATGCTTCAATCGGAGCAATTAGGTACTCTGCGTACCCACCATCGTAAGAGACGCCGGGAATCTGAAGTTTTGCACAGGTCATAAAATCCCCTCTTCGGCAGGATTCACACATCTTGCAGTGCCCCCCATGCCATCCAATGCCAACGCATTGCCCTTCTTTCCAATCACCGGAATCTTCTCCAAGAGCATCGATCACTCCTGCAATTTCATGGCCAGGGACCCTTGGATATTGAATTCCTGGAAAGATGCCCTCCTTTGTAAAAGAGTCGCTATGGCAAATTCCACAGGCTTGGATTTTAACGCGAACAGTCCCTTTTTTGGGGGAGGGAATCTCTTTTTCTACAAGTTCGAAAGGCTTTTTGGGTCCTGGAACTTGAACAGCGCGCATTTTTCCCATAGAATTCTCTTTTTTAAAATGGAATTTCTAAACCTATCCGTAATTTAGGGGTGTTTATCTTTTGGCCTTTTTTGACACTTTCAAATTCTGCTTTTCTAGCCATGTGTTTGCACATTGCCCAGAAATGCAAAATTCGAAATTGATCAAAAAATTTCAAAAATTCAATAACCCCTACTTTGCAGATAGGTTCATCCTATCAATAAAATCTGTAATTTTAATTTGCAACACATTCTCATTGAGCAGTCTCACCCAGACTTTATGATAAGACTTAAGAGAATTCCTTTTTAATTTTTGTGGCAACAAAATATTTCGATGATTAAATTCTTATCTTAATTTGAAAAAATCACCATTTAACTCTCTTTGATATCCAAAATGAAAAAACACTCAATAAATTTTAGCGTAAAAGATCAAAAGACCAGAAAGAAATGGCTGATCACGATGTTCTGCATATTGGGATATGATCTGTTAACCTCAACGGCCTTTGTACTTTCTTCTGGAGAATATAAAAATCCTCTTCCTATCATTGGAACACTCGGTATTTATGAAGTCGTGGCCTATGGTTTGCTTTATTATTTTGCCTTTAAGAAACAGGGATATCGTTTTTTAGTCGGGTTTCTAATTGGTCCTATTTTAAAAAACCTGCCAGGGATTCAATCTTCGTTTAAAATCGAATCCATAGGCGATGTCATTTCCCTTGTTTTCATAATAGCACTCTTTGGGTGGTGGTATTATGTCAGTTTCAAATTAATCTCTATAAATAAGAAGTATAAAGTCAAAATTTCTGAACCCTCACAAGAATGTCGAGAAGAAATAACTAGGATGCGTAGTGTGCAGGATAGCGAGGATCTAGATAAAAAATTTCATTCTCTAATCAGAGAATTTCCTCAATATGAACAAGCAATATCTAAAGAATACAAAAAAAAGAAAAATTCCATCGCACTTGAAAGCCTGGCATCCAGTTCGTAAATGGCTGTGTTTTTATTCTATTAAGATACCGTTTTGAGAGAATCAAAATGAAAAGGTCATGTGGCAGCTTGAGAAACAATTTTTTTACGATAATATTCATAAATCGATATTATCCACTATTGGATTGAAAATCGGCTAAAAACTTTTATCGGAATAGTTCTTTTACTCATTTTAATAAGGTTGATGATGAATTGGTTAACAGGTTTGATCATTTTACTGATTGCCATAGTTGGGTTTCTCACCTGGCAAAATTTGAAAATGCCAAAGACGACAGGGCTAGTTAACGGCCGATTACAACCTTGTCCAATTAAGCCTAACTGCGTCTGTAGTTGCCAAGATGATGAGGCACATCACATCTCGCCTCTCCCCTTTTCTTCTGAAGAAACCTTGGATCAAATTCAGGCGTTTTTTAGTACAAATTACATAGCTCAAGTAGTCGAGAAGTCCCCAAATTATTTGCATATCGTGATCACAACGCCTACTTTACGATTTAAAGACGACTTGGAGTTTGTCGTTAACCGTGAGAAAGGAATAATCGAGGTTCGTTCTGCCTCACGCTTAGGATATTCCGACGTCGGCGTCAATCGCACCCGCATTGAAGCATTGCGCTCTTCTCTAAAGAGCAATTAGCACTGTTACAGTGAATAAATGGTGTTTTGAGCACAATCGATAAAATCATACATATGCTTCAAGCAATACTATCCAATTCCTTTTAATAAAAAATCAGCTATGAAAAAGATAAGCAGCTGCCTTATCGTAAAGTGTTTTATGTAAATATTGACCATCGAAGGTGCTAAGCGGTTGCCCTATTTTGCTGAAAGAAGGAGATTTTGGTCACGTACACCGCTATTCCCTCCATATCGATTGATTTGATCAGCATGAATTTCAAGAACGTCTTCGAGTGTGAGAAAGTAAATTTGCATGTTTTTACTCAGCAAGTCGCTTTAGCGCACGGCCGTATTTCTTATTGATCTTCTTCAGGGATGTCGAAAAACGTTTTAATTCAGCTTTATTTTTAATAGGAGTAATAACGATAGATGTGCCATCTGGGGTGGAGACCTGGAGTAAAGTGGTATCGTCAATTCCTAGAAGATCTAGAATAGGCCGT